>JAFGGY010000057.1 GCA_016930365.1 Prolixibacteraceae bacterium
AATGGAAAACGTATTTAAGTATCTATACAATGAAGATTCTAAAATATTTTATAAGTATTATATTGGGAATATTTCGTTCGAGGATATTCAAAAATCATGGAATCACATCATTTCCAACCAGTTAATACCCCCTGAATCCATTGGCATCATTATAGACTATCGGGATGCAACTCTTCAGATGGAACCAAAAGAGCATTCAAAAATTACAAAATTATACCGCGATAATATCGAAACATTCAGAGGTAAAAAAATTGCTATCATTACCGAAGATCCTAAAGATATTGTGATTCCTATGCTCGTACGGATAAAAGACGACGGCTATTCATCGAAACCGTTCAGCACCGAAAAAGCAGCTGTCAGCTGGATTAATCAATAAACTACTGGCATAATTATTGTAAATCAGAAGCGAATTTATCTAATTTCTATTCACAAAACTTCTTTTAAATAAATAACAATGAAAAAAAATACCTGAAAATAAGCTCTATTTTTCTGGCTTTGCTTATATCAATGAGCAGCTGTGTAAGTTCAACATACATCGAATCGTCGCCCAGCGGAGCCGATTTGTATCTAAATGGAGAAGCAGTAGGCCAAACTCCTTATCGTTTGTCAGATACTAAAATTGCTTTTTCGTGTACAACTGTACGTATCGAAAAAGAAGATTTTCGAACCCACTACACTTCGATATGCCGGGACGAAGAAGCCGATGTTGGTGCAATTATTGGCGGTTTCCTTTTAGTTGTTCCATTTCTTTGGACGCTCAAATACAAACCCAATCATTATTACAAACTTGAGCCGCTAAACGGCGATGCCTCATCGAACCAAAAAAATGAGAACTACGATGGATTCGAAATGCTTATTGAAGATATAGAAGACTAAGTAAAGAATTTCTAATTGAGATTATTATTGTTCGGATAATATTCTAATTTACTTCGCAACGATGGGGTTTTCATGGCATTTAAGCAGGAATACTACCTAAAATGATTTTATCCCTGGATAGATACACGAGAAAGAATTGAAATTCAACCCTTAAATCACATAAGCCGATTTTTGAGAAAACCTCATTTTTTGCCACATCAATTAAAGCCAAAAGCTCAACTACTTTCAATTGCCTCCAATCACCTACAACTGCTTTTAACACCCACCTGATGCAACTTCAACCTCTCGCACAACCGGCTGTCCTATATTTTTTAAGGCATCAACCAGTTGCCGCATTTCGCGAATGGCATTCGACCTGTAATTGTATTCGTTTATTTCTTGTTTAGAAGCCGTTGCCAAGTCGGGCTGTTCTAAATCATAAAACATCGTCTTAAACTCAGCGGCAGTTTCGGTTAAAATTAGATTTTTAGCATCGCCCACAAACCTCGATTTCAGGCAGGCCATACGCACGGAAAGGCTATCGCCGGCATAAAAAATATTGGTTTTCACATCCTGGTTAAAAACCATTTCCCACTTACGGTTGGTAATGTCATCAATAGGTATGTTCATGGCCATGGGCAAATGAAACTGCTCGTATTCTGCGGGAGTACGCACATCTATCACATTAATTTTATAATAGTTGTGAATAATTTCATTGGCCAATTCATCGGCCGATATTTCGTAAAACACACACTCCTTCTGTCGCTGTGCTTCAGCAATTTTATTTTGAATGATTTCCTGCCGCCCCGGCAAAAATGCAACAATAGCAATTACAACAAAAGGGAGCAAGGCTGCTACGGAATATCGCAATCCGCGGGTTTTAGAAACCCTTGCAGGTTGTTTTCTAACTTTCATCTCAACAAACCAGGTAGCCACAAAAGCAAATACAGCAACGAATGTAAGTACAATTGCAAAAGCAAGTCTCGACATGCCCAGCATTTCAAACATCGTAACGGGGTCCATGGCATCGGCAAGGTAAAAGTCTTTAATTAAAGGATAGCTTTCGGCAAAAGCAAAAACACCTATAAACGAGCCCAACACAAAAAGCATGGCATCCATTTTACCGATAGCAGCAGCACAAACACTCGTGCCCGGGCAAAAGCCGCCCATAATAAAACCAAGCCCCATAATGGCACCACCAACAATTGCCGAACGCAAAAATGTTGGATTAATATAGATGATACTAATGTCGAGTATCCCGTAATGGTAAAAAAGTAAGACTCCCACCATAGCGGTTACGCCAGCGGTAAAAAACACACGCAACACGGTAAAATCGTAGCCGTAAAACAATCCTACCAACTTCTTGGTGGATGAAAACCCTGCCTGTTCGAGTACAAACCCGAAGAAAAAACCGATGATTAAAGCGATAACCAGGTTAAATTCATTTGATATGATGTACGGTACTAATGGTCCCATAAAGTTTTATTTTAGCCAAAGTTTTCTGAAAAAATAAGCAAAAGCATAAGCTGAGCCAAAAATGGCAAACATGGTAATAATGCCGCCAAACGACATCACGGCCATTCCACTTAGCGCCGAACCGCTTGTACATCCCCGTGCAAGCTGCGAACCATAACCAAACAAAGTACCTCCGGCAAGGGCACCAATTACCCGCGCCCAATTGGTGGCTTTAGGCCCTTTTTCAAACTTCAACCCAACACGGTTGGCCCAAACACCTGAGAAGAAAGCGCCAATAACAACCCCCAACACTTCAAAAACAAGCCAGTTGTTAAGCGGCCGTCCCTGATGTTCTTCGGCTTGTTCAACATAAAAAAGCCCCTTATCGGCATGTTGCGGTGCCACGCTCTCGACAGTAGCTATCACACCACTTTTAATGGCACCACTGGCACCAAGCCCGCGGCCGGTTATATAAATGGTACCCAAAAGCACCAGCCCCAGTAAAAATCCGGCCAGGTATGGGTTCATGTATGGTTTCGCTTTTGTTGTTTGCATAACTTATGATTTTGATTCGTTATTTTTCTCCGCGATTTTTATTTCACCTTCACCATCTTCATCGTCAACATCTTCGTAGCCGGTCAGCATGGCTTTAATATTTGATGTGGGTGTATGCCCGGTGGTTGTCATATACACATGGACCACCAAAAAAACCATTAAAAGGAAAGCCCCCAGCGTATGCCAAAAGGCAATGCCATGGAGCGGGATGTCCTCAACAACCACCACATCGTTGGCATCGATGGTTTTATGAAACATGTATAAAATTCCTGATATGATTGTAACCGGAATCAAAAACAACTTAAACCCCAGGTAAACCAATCGTTGTAAGGGGTTCATCTTGCTTAGCTCTGTCTTTTTTGTGGGATGTGGCTCCCCTTTAAACATTCCGTAGGCGTAATACAATATCTGTTCTTTCAACTTATTGGTCGTTGGCAGGTACTGCTTCCACTCACCGGTAGCAAAATGCCAGAATATGGCAAAAATGATAAGTACTATTAATGCCCACGATGCAACACGGTGAAAACGTGCCGCCTGCTCAAATCCAAAAATATGAAAAGAGCCATGCACTTCGAACCCGGTTATGGCCAAAAAGATAATCAACGCTGCCTGGCTCCAGTGCCAAAAACGTTCAAATCGCTTATAAATATAGATTTGCTTCATAGTTAAGCTTTTTTATCGTAATCAATAATGTCCATGTTGTAACGTTTCTTTCGTATGGAAACGATTACGCGTATTGCAGCGTGTAACAATACGCCACCCAGCGAAGCGAAGAACAAAAATGTACCAAAGAAATCGAGGGGTTTATTATAATCGCGCCCTGGCAGGTAGAAACCGGCAAGGCTGGCCAAACGGCCATCGGCGCTTCGGGTGTGGCATTCGGCACAACTTACGGCCTGGTCTTTAGGTGCCACCTGGTGGTTTACCGGCCAGTACATTTCGGTTTCCACAAAATCGTACTCACCGCTGTAAGGCAAACCGATACGCCTCATGCCCGCTTCGGCTGCCATGTCCCAGTTAAAATCTTTCCAAAACGCACTATCGCCTTGTTCGGCTGCATAAAGCTTAGGTTGGATAATGTAATTATGAACTTTGTCGTAAATCTGGTCGCCCCGATGGACTTTTACCGGAACTATTTTTGAATTAGGGTCGTTGTGCGTACCATACAAGGTATTAATTTGAACCGGGATGCTGTCAATTTTATCGCCCAGCATATAATGATTTGCCGTACCATTGAACCACACATACTCGGGTTTCACATTTTTAGCCCATTTAAACGAACCTTTAATCGACAGATATTCGTGGTTACCCATTTCGTCATCAAGGTGGAAAGGTTGACCATCGTGCAGCTGTCCGGCATCGCTCCATTTCCACTCCATTTTGGTTGCATTTTCCTTGGCATAAATTGGTATGTGGCAAGCCTGACAAGATACTTTTGCATTGTGGCGGTTCAAAATCGGGTCGAAGTGCGGTGTGCTTGTGTGGCATTCGTCGCACGAAAGGCGGTGTGTATTTTCCGACGAAACCGAATACAGGCGGCCTTTAATGTCGTGATTTTGGGCTGTATGGCAATTGGTGCAGCTCATGTCCATCCCATTTGCAGCCATGTGTACATCAACATCGCGGGTTGTTGCCAACATGGCCACATCAAGGTCGCCGTGTTTAACATTGTTGCCACCGCCACCATAAAAGTGGCAGCTGCCGCAATTTTGCTTTTTAGGGTCGCCCACATGTTGGGCAACGGTGGTAAGGTTTACTGTACGTGCAGGATAACCGGCCAATTCAGACCCTTTTTGATATTCATCGCTGTTATCGTGGCACACCATACAATCAACATTTCGGGCATTTTCAAAATCGTAGTGGTCGTTGCTCATGCCGTAGCCAATGTGGCATTTGGCACAACTTTGCTCATTGGTTTGTGCCCCTATACAGAAATTGTTTATAAGGTTTTTCTTGCCAGCAGCTGTTATACCGCGTCCTTCGGTATAAGCAACGCGCTCCCAGTTCCAGTGTGCCGAGTTCATTATTTCAATATGACGCTCGGTATGGCAACCAATACAGGCCCCGGTAACTTCCTGCGGCGATTGAAAATCTTTTTGAAGCTCTTCAAACTTTGTATGGTCAACCGATGATACAGGTTTGATGGCATACTTTTGTTTCAGCTCTTCTAATTGCAAATTGTAGTAAACTTCGTCGTGCAAAATATTGGTTAACACCAACGCAATAATTGCAAGCCCTATTACGACAAGAATTGACCTCTTCATAAGCTACACTTAAATATTCTGTAAAAAAACACTATCAAATATATCCACACATTTAGATATATAAAACAGCAAATACAAACAGCTGCATTTAAACGCATGAAGAAAGTTAACAAATAACTAAAAAACAACCGCTTACATAAAACATGTTATACAATAGAAGCCCTTATATTAATTGAGTCTAAAAAAGCATTAAAACCGATATCCAATACTCAAGCCGGTTTTCAACCCGGGACCTATTACAGGTAATTTAACTCGCAGATTATCATCGTTAACTTCGGTTTCAACCTTATCGGATATAAAATCGTAATCCGACTTAAAAGCATCTCTTACTGATGGTTCAATTGTAGAATAATTAAAATTTTCGCGATCAATAACATATTTACCATTCAGCATATAACGCTCAACACCTACCCCAATAAAGTACCAATCGATGATAAAAGCGTCTGAAATTATCCACTGGTAACCAACTTGGAAACCCAGCCCAAGTCCCGACAGACGCGATTCAATAGTAAATGTATTTCCTTCAATCTCGTCTTCAAGATCGAAACCATGCTGCCAGTATCGTGCATAAGGCGATAAATAAACACCATCCATAGCACCTTTGGGGTAATAACGATATTCGAGCGTTGTATTAAAACCCTGTTTAAAACCGCCGAAAGTAAGTCCGTTACCGGTATCAAAAAAATCAACTTGATTTTCAAAAAAATTATCTGTACTAAACAAACCGGCATCCATATTCCAGTAAGCGATGTTAAGGTTCAACGAAGTTTTCGGCGTAATGGCACGCTCGTAGCCCAAGGCATACGAACCATAAGCTGTTCCCGATAAAACCATTTTAATGCCATTGTCCTGAGCCATGCTATTCAAAACAAAAGCCACAAAGAGAAAAGTGAATAAATGTTTCATACGATAATTGTTTATTATTTAAGGTCGTATGGAACTCGCATGAAGAAAATTATCATCAACTTGGATGTGAATATTTTACATGCTCGTTTCATAA
>JAFGGY010000002.1 GCA_016930365.1 Prolixibacteraceae bacterium
AATCGTGCCGGTGCGGATATTTCACCCTAAAATGCCGGTTTGCATCGAAGATTTCAACCTGGTATTGCCGCCCTTGTCGTTCGGGAATGCTAAAATTATGAAGGCTGTAAACCGGTATATGACCGCTGTTCGTCATGTTTTAATTATTGTTTGTTTTGTTATTCGGTCGTTGTAGCTCATTTCGTTCTTTGCCAGGGTGAAAATAAGCACAAATGGAACAAAAACAAAAAACGAATCAAATCAAATTTTTAAAACAGCTAACAATAAGGGCAGTAAGGGATTGTGGGTGATTTCCTATCAATGTACATGAAAAGTTGAAGCAGGCTACAAACCTTTGCATACCATAGAAATTCTTACTTATATCGGTAGCCTATACATGGTTAAAATGGGTACTTCTTGTTTTCTTCACGTCCTTTCGATGTATGTAGTCCGAATGCTATTGCCCGGATGTCCATTAGTTTATAAAGACATTCTATTCGTTTCTTGTTCACCACATAGCTTAAGTCTTCTCGCAAATAGGCCGCCTTTGATGGTAAAACCCTAAATGAATGCAAATTGTATTCTTTATCAATTGCTTGTGTTGGTTCCAAGCTTAGTTTATCAATCGGTGCTGCTTCATAAAAATAGCTTGAACAGAGAATGGACAATAAACTGTAAGCTTGCTTATGCTAATGTTTTACTTGCCTTGTCAACAGGTTCTTCACATTCTTGGCGACTGATTTTCATAACAAGCCTTTTAAAAAAAAAATCAACTTTTTGTTTACCGATAATTTCGTACCGCTTCAGTATTACTTTGTCGTTTTGGTCTTCTTTATTCTTAACTTCAGTGGTAAACATCATAGCCGTATTAGCCTTTAATTCGCGTTTCCATTTATTGATTTGTTCTGAATTAAGACTTTTTTTTTACTAGTTCGCTTGTGCATTCTCGCTCTTGCAACACGTCAAGAAAAACTTTGGCTTTGAACTCCGGTGTGAATTTTCTTCTACTTTTCATGACAATAAATTTATAATTTTTGAATCTTAACTTGCTGTCCTAATTTCTGGGGTAACCATACCTGGTTTTTAAAAAACCAAGATGCATAATCTATCAATATTTTTCGAACTTACGCCCCTGTAAGTTGAACAATCGATGTTTTACAACATAAAAAATAAAAAGCAGTAAACACTGAACTACTGAACATTACAAAAAATGAAACTTTAAAAACTCCTGAATTAATATTAAAAATCAATTGGAAATCGTGCCCAATTCAAACCTTGGTTCTATTTTCGACGTTTAGTATTAGTTTTTACAATTATTATAAAGTAATACCATATAGATGAGTTGTAATTTATTAGAAGGAAAAAAAGGATTGATTTTCGGCGCGCTTAACGAATCGTCGATTGCATGGAAAGTAGCCGTAAAGGCTGTAGAACAAGGAGCTGAAGTAGTATTAAGCAACACGGCGATGGCTTTGCGCATGGGCAACACAGCCAAACTGGCTAAAAAACTAAACACGATTGTTATCCCGGCCGATGCCACCAACATTGAAGATTTGAATGAACTGATGACAAAAACCATGGAGCATTTTGGTGGTAAGTTTGATTTCATTTTGCATTCGATAGGCATGTCGCCCAATGTAAGAAAAGGGCGTCACTACAGCGATCTCGACTACAACTATTTAAACAAAACACTGGATATTTCGGCTGTTTCTTTTCATAAAATCATTCAAACATCTCGCAAAAATGATGCACTGAACGATTGGGGCTCGATTTTAGGCTTAAGCTATGTAGCAGCACAACGAACCTTTTATGGATACAACGACATGGCCGATGCCAAATCGCTGCTCGAATCGATTGCCCGTAGCTTTGGATACATTTATGGACGCGAAAAAAATGTTCGGATTAACACCATATCGCAGTCGCCTACCCCAACCACAGCCGGACAGGGTGTTAAAGGATTCGATCACCTTTTAGACTTTTCTGAGCGCATGTCGCCACTTGGCAATGCTTCGGCCGACGAATGTGCCGAATACTGCCTTACACTTTTTTCGGATTTTACTCGAAAAGTTACCATGCAGAATCTTTTCCACGATGGAGGATTCTCGAATATGGGCATGAGCCTGCAAGCCATGCAGCAATACAATAAAAGTTTTATTTACGACGAAGAGCATCCGTTCGATTAATGGGTTTTTAAAATAAAGTAAACATTAAAAAGAGACTGTCCATTTGGAACAGTCTCTTTTTATCTTTACACACATTGCCAATTCTTATTCGGTGGGTTTTACAATAGTTCGTTACTATTTTTAAAGTTACTGACAATGAGTTGTTTGTATTTTACTGTGATCAGCCATCTAAATCACTGATATTCTATCCATTACAGACAATATCCAATATCTCATATCTAAAATCCAACGTACTATTGTTTTAAATGTGTATCGAAAAACTGAAGCATAGCACGGTAAAAATCGAAGCGGTTTTCTTCGTTTGCAAAGCCGTGCCCTTCGTTATCTTTTACCATATATTCTACATCAACACCGCGAGCTTCGAGGGCTTCAACAATCTGGTTCGATTCGTTGATATTCACTCTCGGATCGTTTGCCCCCTGTGCTACAAACAAAGGAGCCTTAATGCTATCGGCATGAAAAACCGGCGAAACCTTCACCATCATCAGGCTATCCTCAACCGGGTGTCCCATCATCTCGTGAAACATTGCAAGTTGTGGCTCCCAATACGGTGGAATGGTTTTAAGCAGAGTAAACAAGTTTGAAACCCCGACATAATCGACACCACATGCATACAAATCGGGCGTAAATGCCAAGCCTGCAAGAGTTGCATAGCCTCCATAGCTGCCTCCATAGATACCAATACGTTTAGGATCAGCAATTCCCTGATCGATTAACCAAAGTACGCCATCGGTAATATCGTCCTGCATGCTTTGCCCCCACTGCTTGAACGATTTCTCCCAAAACTCTCGTCCATAACCGGTCGAACCTCTAAAATTCATTTGAAAAACGGCATAACCGTTATTAGCCAAAAACTGTACTTGCGGGCTAAAGCCCCAGTAATCGCGTGCCCACGGCCCGCCATGTGGATGAACTATAACCGGCAAATTCTCGGGATTATAGCCTTTGGGCAGGGTCAGGTAGCCATGAATAGTAAGTCCGTCGCGACTGGTATAGCTAACCGGTTTCATTTCGGCCATATTGTCGGCTTCGAGCCATGGGCTAACATCGGCGACTTTTATAAGTTCATCGGTGTTTTTATCGTAAAAATAGTAGCTACCCCAGGTTTTATCGCTGTAAGTACGAATCATAAACTTATCTTCGGCTTTATTTTCGCTTACAAAAGATATTTCCAAACCCGGAAACTCATCGGCAATACGATAATACAACGCACGGGCTTCGTCGTCGAGAAAAAACACCTGCCGTTTATCGGTATAATACGTTACCCACAACAATTTTTTATCTTTTTCGGAATAATTTATGCCCGACACATCGGCCAGGTCTGTTTCAAAAATCAGCTCCACTTCTTTAACATTGTCAATATCGTACTTAACAAGAGCTTCCTTGTCGCGCCCAATGTTCGACAGCGCATATAAATATTTGTTGTCGAAAGTAAAAAGCAATGGACTTAATGTCTCTCTAAAATCGAGCGTTAACTTAGCTTGAAATTCCTCGTTTTCGTTTTCGCGATACAAGTAGGTTTGATTAACCCCGTCGCTGGCAATAGCTCCCCGTAATATACCATCGTGGTCGGGCATCCAGCCTACAATATTTCCGGGGTTTTCGGCCAACATAGTCAACTCGCCGCTAACAATATTCAGCCTATAGGGGTCAAAAACACGGGCATCGCGTTTGTTCATGGCTATCAGCACTTCGTTTTCGAGATTCTCCAGCTCATCAATTAAACGGGTTCGTACACCTTCGAAAACCGTTAGCTCTTTAAAATTATTACCATCTATGTCAACTCCATACAACTGGTAGTTTTCGTCGCCACCCGTATCTTTTAAATATAAAATCCGATTGTTGTTGGCCCACATGTAGCCGGCAATATCGCGACTAGTTTCAGCGGTTATCCGTATGGCTGAATCGGCACCAATTTGTTGCACAAAAACGTTCATACGACTCTCGTACGGGGCAGTATAAGAATAGTATTCGCCATTAGGCGAAAGTTCATAAGAAGTTTTTTCGGGATTTCGAAAAAAATCCTCCATCGGAACAGGTTCTGCTTTTTGAATCGGAGCTTCGCATGCTGCAAATACCACAATTAACAAAAAATACAGGAAAACATTTTTTTTCATAACAGTAGTTTTTAGGTGAAGTAAATTATAGTTATTCTGTAAACAACTGATGTAAAGGTACATAATAATTCACAACAAACACCTAAACTCCTAACTATTAATGCACTAAAAAATTTATTGTTTGTATTCCTTTTCCAGCTTATCGGTTATATCAATAAATTTGCCGCTTTCGAGCTGCGGAAGTAATTCGTCTTTTACGTATTTAAAATCGGGCGCATCTTCAAGAAGTTCAAGGTAAATCTGCTTGGCTTTTTGTGGCTGTTCGAATTTGGTGTAAACCTGCCCCAACCACGAACCGATGTTAAGATAAACCCAATTACAAACCTTTTCCTTTTTGAGAATTGCAAACGCCTGCTCGTAAACCGCTAGTGCTTTGTCGCGATCGCCCCCAACAAACGAAGGCCTGAAATACAACGAGTTCGCACTTTCGACAAGAGGCATAGCCTCATTGGTTCTCCATTCCAACGCGTTAGCAATGGCTTCAT
>JAFGGY010000058.1 GCA_016930365.1 Prolixibacteraceae bacterium
AGAAATAGAATAAATGCCCTTGCGTATATTGAGTAGTTCCCCTTTTTTTACAAGGCGATTTATTTTTTTGTTTAATGATTGAAAATTTGTTTCAGACGTCAAAAGCGCAATGTCTTTCAATCTGAAAACTGTTTTTCCACTCCTGTAGAGTACTGATATAATATTTATCCGTGAACTGTTCATACAATAAAAAAGGATGTACAGTTCATAAAAGTAAGCAAAGTATTTTTAAAAACAAATGAAGTCATAAAAAATCCACTGATTATAATCGATCAGCGGGTTTGAAAATCTTACAATACTATTGTTTTATTACGCAGTATGATTTTTTTTCAAAAAAAAGCTAATATATCGCACGCGATATAAAAAAATGGTTGTATATTTGTCGCACACGATACAATCAAGTGCGATTTATAAACAAAAACAATAAATAATTATGGAAAGCAATTTTTATCAAATGGAGGCAGTAAGTCTCAGGGGAGAGAAAATAAGCATGTCGGAGTACAAAGGCAAAGTAGTAATTGTAGTAAACACAGCAAGCAAATGTGGATTAACACCGCAATACGAAGGTCTCGAAAAGCTGTACAAAAAGTACAAGGACAAGGGATTGGTTATTTTAGGCTTCCCATGCAATCAGTTTGCAAACCAGGAGCCCGGCGATGAGAAAAGCATATCGGAAAACTGTTTAATTAATTACGGGGTTACGTTTCCAATGTTTTCGAAAGTTGATGTAAACGGCGATAATGCCCACCCCATATTTAAATATCTTAAAAATGAAAAAGGCAGTATTTTGGGGTCTAAAATAAAATGGAATTTTGCAAAATTTGTAATTGATTCAAACGGCAAGCCTGTAAAGCGTTTTTCGCCTTTTACAAAACCCGAAAAAATGGAACGATACATTGCGAAAATTTTAACAAGCTAACACATCGCATGTTATTAAGTCATTTTCGTTATTTTAGTGGCTTAATCACTGCTTAATTTTGTTTTATGAACAACGAACAATTACGGTTAGAAAATCAGTTGTGTTTTCCGGTGTATGCGGCTTCGCGTCTTATTACCCGCGAGTATCAACCTTATTTTAAAAAGTTGGGTATTACTTACCCGCAGTACCTGGTTTTTTTGGTGCTTTGGGAAAACGATGGGATGCTTGTAAACGCAATAGCTAAAAAGCTTATTCTTAATACAAATACAATTACGCCTTTGCTTAAAAGAATGGAGCAGCAAGGGTTTATTGTACGCAAACGCTTAGAAGAAGACGAACGGAAAGTTTATATTCAACTTACCCCAAAAGGGAAAGATTTGAAAAAAGAAGCCGCTGAAATACCCAAGGAATTATCTAAAAAATTAATGCAAAGCAATTTGAATATAAACGATTTGGTAGCATTAAAAGAGACACTCAATACAATGATTCAGTTTTTATCAAATTAACTATTCCTGCTTTTTAAACACCATGGTTGCACCCAGCACCTTGTTTTCGAGCACATCGTTTTCAATTTCCTGCTGTTTTAAGTAGTTTTCAAAAAGATGCTTTTTTTGAGGGTTTTTAATCATTAACTCTTCGCAACGATTTTTCAGCTTGTTAAATATATAGTCGTCCGATTCTTCAATTTCATTCTTATCAATGTCATCAAAATCAATCATCTGCATACCGGCTTTTTGAGCCTGGTTCATTATTTCCGATTTTTTATACATCATGGGGTGGCTAAAATTGCTTGAGTCGTCGATTACCCCATCGTCAATTAAAATTATCCCGTTTTGTGAGATGCATTTCGACAAGGCTGAAAGAGTTGCAAAGTAATCGCCAAAAACCGGGCCTATTGCACCAAGTATCACTACATCAAAATCTGAAAGTGTATCAATTTTTGTTCGTATGTCGGCAGTTTCAAACGTGCACAAGTGGCCAACATTCCACTGGGCTGCTTTTTGTTTTGCAACTTCAATAAACTCACCAACTGCATCTATGCCATAACATGTACATTTGAAATTATTCGCTGTTTTAATTGATACGGCACCTTTTCCACAGCCTAAATCCAAAATTTTTAGCTTGTGGTATTTGGTACAATGTTTTTCAATTAGTTGAATCATTGCATCGGGGTCGGCTCCAAATTCCCAAATATCCTGCAACATATAAGGCAGGTGCCCGAACAGCTCATTGTCTGACCCGTCCATTGCTTTTACTACGCTTTCTTCGAGTGATTGCATGGTTTTAATTGCATGTTTTTAAATAACAATAGTACGTTAGATTATTGACATGAGATGTTTTAGACCTTTGTGCAATAAACTAATTGTCAGCAATGTAAAAAAGCACACAATCGACACACAAACAACTTGAAGTCATTAACTTAAATGCCACCGACAAAGTATTGCTCTTTTTTTACTATTGTCAAAACGGTTACACCATCTCATCAAGTTTATCGGCCATAGCATTAGCCAAAGCAATAGCTTCATCGAGTGTTTTTGCACTCATTGAACCTTTGGCCTCAACCGATGAGTTCACCACATCCCATTTGATATCATCGGCAAATTTTTGCAGGTTTTTCACCCCACCACCGTTCCAGCTATACGAGCCAAAAACACCCAATAAATGGTCTTTAATGCCCTTATGTACCAACTCGCGGGCAACATTCTCAACCGCCGGAAACATCTCATTGTTGTACGCGCAACTGCCAATCATTACTCCTTTGTACTTGAAAACATCGCTAATAATGTATGAGACATGGGTTTTTGAGGCATCGTAAACCCGTATATTTTTCACCCCGCGAACGGCCAACTGGCGCGCAATAGTATCGGCCATTTTTTCGGTGTTACCATACATCGAACCAAAAATTACAACCACTCCGTTATCGGTCGTATAGCTGCTCCATTTCTGATATTTTTCGATGATGTAGGGAATGTTGCTCCTCCAGATAATTCCATGCGAAGGCGCAATTTGCTTAATATCGATCCCCTCGAGTTTTGCCAACGCCCGTGCCGTATGCGGACAATATTTCCCAACAATATTGGTAAAATAACGCATAGCTTCTTCTTCGTAAAAAGCCAGGTTTACCTCATCGTCGAACACACCACCATCGTGAGTGCCAAAACTGCCAAAGGCATCGTTCGAAAATAAAATTTTATCGCTTGCATCGTAGGTTACCATACTTTCGGGCCAGTGTACCATCGGGATGGTATAAAAATTCAGCTTATGTTTTCCCAAAATCAGCTCGTCGCCATCTTCAACCGTCAGGGTATCTTCGCTAATCCCATAAAAATTCTCAATCATAGGAAAGGTCTTCTTATTCCCCACCAGTGTGATGTTAGGGTATTTATCGCGCAAGGCTTTTAACGAGCCCGAGTGATCAGGTTCAACATGATTAATAACCACATAATCGACAGCACGATCGCCCAATATTTCATCAATTTTATCAAAATAATCGTCGGTGAATTTCCGGTCAACGGTATCCACCAGGCAAACTTTCTCGTCAACAATGAGGTACGAGTTGTAGGTTACCCCGTATGGCAGAGGCCAAAAATTTTCGAACAAAGCTGTTCGTCTGTCGTTTACTCCAATAAAATAAATGTCGTCGGAAAGTTTGATTTTATGCATCGCTTATGGCTTTTTTCAATTTCAAAAACAAAAGTAATCTTTTTAAAAACATGAACCTCCACTATCAATGCCCGGGTTCGTGTTTTAACAATATTTTTAAGCTCCATTCGGTAGCTGCAAACATTTCATTATTTTTGCTGAAAAATACAGCATTATGACAATCGACCACAAAAGCAGAACACTATTATTTCCTAATATTGGAAAATTCTCGATGGTAATATTTGCTTTGCTGCTTATCATCTCCGGCATCAGGGCATTCGAGATTTTTGGATTCATTTTTAAAGAAAATGTCAAAACAGACCAGGTGATTTTGATTCCAACAGGTTCAACTTTCGACGAAGTTGAAAATATTTTGAACAAAAACGATGTACTGCAAAACTATAAAGCCTTCAGATGGGTTTCGAAAAAGAAAGAATATCGTGAGAATGTGCGTCCGGGGCGCTACGAAATAAAAAAAGGATGGAACACCAACCAACTGGTTAATTTGCTGCGCGCCGAAAACCAGTCGCCTGTGAAAGTAACGTTCAACAACGTTCGGAATTTTAACGAACTGGCCGGGAAAGTAAGCGCTTATTTTGAATTCGACTCGATTAGCCTGGCTACCGAGTTGAAAAACACAGATTTACCTGGAAAATATGGTTTTAATGAAGTTACCTTCCCCGTAATGTTTATTCCAAATACCTACGAGTTTTACTGGACAGCCAGCCCATCAACCTTCATCGAAAGAATGTACGCCGAATACCAGGTATTTTGGAATACTGAACGAAAAGAGATGGCCGAAAAACTATCAATGACACCTATTGAAGTTTCAACCCTTGCTTCAATTGTACAGGAAGAAACTATAAAAGCCGAAGAAAAACCAACCATTGCAGGCTTATACATTAACCGACTAAAACGTGGAATGTTACTGCAAGCCGACCCAACGATAAAGTTTGCTATTGGCGATTTCACTGTTCGTCGCATCAATAACCAGATGCTTGAAACCGATTCGCCTTACAACACATACAAATATGCAGGCCTGCCTCCGGGTCCTATTAATTTCCCCGAAGTTTCGACCATTGAAGCGGTGCTAAACGCCGAACAACACAGCTACCTGTACATGTGTGCCCGCGAAGACTTTTCGGGCTTTCACAACTTTGCCACCAGGTTACTACAACACAACCTTAACGCTGCCAAATACCGCAAAGCACTAAACGAAAATAAAATTTGGAAATAAACGTTACTATACGTTGACACCTAATACGCGTAGTTGTTAATCAGCACAAATAAAGCTATTTTTGTTTGTCAAATTTTCAGAAACAAAAAAAATGAACGAACAAAACATATCCGAAAACCCTACAACCCCCAAAAAACCATTCGATAAAAAAAACATCATCGTTATTGCACTTGGCGTAATTTTGCTTGTTTTTATTGTGCTGTTTGTTATGCAACGCCACGAACATCAAAGCATCGTTACTGAATTGAATAACGAAAAAGATTCAATTAAAGTTGAATTACAGAAACTGGTGGTTGACTACGACTCGCTAAAGACCGACAACGATAATTTAAACAACTCGTTGCTGATTACTCAAACTGAAATAAAAAACCTGCTGGTTGAAATAGAACAAGTTAAAAAAACCAGCCTCACCGAGATCATGCAATACCAAGACCAGGTTACAACCCTGCGCAACGTCATGAAGGATTTATACTATCAACTTGATTCGTTAAACGAAAGCAACAAAGTACTTTTTGCCGAGAACCAGGAGGTAAAACAAATGTATTCTGAAGAAAAATCGCGTAGCGAACAACTTGAAAAAGAGAAACAATCGCTTGAGCAAACGGTAAAACGCGCACAAATGCTCGAAGCCCTTGAATTAAGAGGCACCGGACTTAACCCGCGCGACCGCGAAACGATGAAAGTAGCACGCACCCAAAAGCTGATGATCAGCTTCACGCTCAGCAAAAACCTTACTGCCAAACGCGGAGCCAAAAATATTTACATACGCATTATGCGTCCCGATCAACTGTTGCTTATTAATTCAAATGAAGACACATTCAGGTTCGAGGATCTGAAAATACCATACACCGCCATGCGCGAAGTTAATTACGAAGGCATGGAATTACCGATTAATATTTACTGGGACAATACCAACAAAGAACAGCTATTACCCGGAACCTACACTGTTGACGTATTTGCCGATGGTTACAACATTGGCACAACAAGTTTTGTGATGACACAATAAAAATGAGCAATTTTTATACTCAAAGAAAGACAATTTTTAGAGGAATCGATTTTACAGGCGTGCTGGCTGCTATTCTTCTTAATCAAAACGGAACGCCTGTAACAATTGAATTGCCCGAAATTCCATCCTGCCATTTTATACCCGAACTAAGCTGCATAAATCCTTCATCGGCCAAACAAATTGTATCGTCGTACATAAATTATCGCTTTTTATTGAAATGTTCGTCACTTTGTCCTCATCACTTTTACCCACGCAAAGTTTTATGGTTACACGATAAGGCAGCCCCGCAAAAAACACTACAACTTTTTGACACGCTGTCGGACCGCGAACGCGAGGGCTGTTACCTTCCTGTAAATTTGAAAAAAACACAAGATTTCAACAAGCTGGCATCTCTTTTCGGTGCTGCAACCCTGGTTACCGAGCATCGTTTCGATGCCAACCAGGCAATAATCGACTTATTGCTGAAAGCCAGGCAACAGGGAGTAAAAATAATTGTACAACCCGAAAAAACCATTAGTTCTGTCCTGAGATTTATTCAAAACACAAAACATGCTCAAATCATTATTGAACATGCATGGAGCTACCCCAACGACATCAGGTATTCGAATAAAAACTATACAGCCACCCTGCAAGCGATTGAAAACAATACCGTACTACATATTTACCGACACAATCCTCACATCAGCCCGGAAGCACTTCAACATGAAGTTTCATTGTTGTTATCAAAGCTGCAAGTTCCAATACCCGATAAAATTCCAACCATCGTTCAGGCTTTATTCCGGCCTGTTGAAAATAGAATTGAAAAAACTTCGGTCAACACATTACGAAAATCGTTTGGCCGGATTAAAAAAGAGCTGCGAAAATCGGGCATCGTTTTGCCATCGGCATCGAAACTATTTAGCGAACATCGCCAAAACCAGGTAACACAGGCAAAATTCAGGGAGCTTCAAAGTATCTGCGACGAAAAATTTGATTTGGCGAAACAAAGCAATATTGAATACCAGCATTTTGCACGGCTATACTACCGTTATCCCGGAGAAATCGACAATATGATTGAAAAGGCCTACGACATGATGAACACTACTCGAAATGGGAAGAAAATTTGGGAACAGATTGAAACCATGCATCTTGAAAACATAAAAAGTAACTTTACGCTGAAATAAAAAGCGATGGCGATCATCTGAAAAATTATCGGTAACGAGACAAAGGGGAAAAGCAAGAAGCCCGATTTATAATATTCTAATCGATTGGAAAGTCTCCCTAAGTGTGTGCCTGTAGTCGGCGATTACAATCGAAGATCCTGGGTAAATCGCCACCAACCGCTGCGAACTTACTACATACCATGAAGAGCAGCTCATTTCGCCCTACAAGTATTCTTTATCAATTTCGTTTTCGGAGTGGAAAAAACTTAGCCTACGGCTAAACCACCAGATACAATCTGGCAGCAGCCGGGGGAACTCCTTTATGGTTTCGATAATGGCTTTGCTGGTGAATTTTTTAAATCGCAAGGGATATCAGACAAGTTACCCAGAATTTTATTTCTTGATACATGAGGTTGATTTCTAAAGTTTGTATCTTTAAGGAAAATTTTGATCTATGATTTTAGAACGAACAAGTAAAGAGATTTTAGTAAGATTGCCGGCTTATGTTGATTTGTCTGAACTTCAAGACATGCTTGACTATCTTGAATATAAAGAGGTTACTGCCAAATCAAATGCAACTCAGAAAGATGTTGATAAACTTTCGGATAGCGTAAACAAAAGTATGTGGCAAAAGTTTAAAGATAAAAGGAGTCTGAAATGATTGTCATTATAGATTCAAATATTGTTTTCAGTGCAATTTTAAATTCCCAGAG
>JAFGGY010000059.1 GCA_016930365.1 Prolixibacteraceae bacterium
ATTTTTTTAATTTCTATCATATTTGTGTTGTTTTCGTATATGTGGGTTAAATGTGTGCTTGTGCTTTGATAATATAGTTATCTAAGTAACTGATAATAAATTTTATAAAGGCAAAGTGTAATGTTTCATGTCTTTTTATCTAACTCGAGAGTGTTAGATATCATAATATGCCGCAGTTCGCTGGGGTACTAAAAATATAACATACTATTGCGACCGATAGATGGTTGAAATTCGAGCTGAAAATCCCTAAAGCTGCAACCTAACTATTAAAAAATGTTTTGCAAAAATGCTAATCAATTGGTTTTATCTTATCTTTTTAATCAATAATGTGTGAGAGATTGTAGAATCGGGCTTAAATACTGGCATATTACTTTCTAATTTAGGTTTTAGACAAGGCATATTGTAAAACGAATTTTGATCTTCGGTAAAAACAAAATTGTTTTTTAAGTTAAGTGTCTTGTCGGTTTTAGATGTTTGAACCTTTAAGTATTTGTCAATGTTGAATGAATTTGATGGATGTTGATTGAATTTAAAATCAAGTGGTTTCAAACTGTTTTGGAGAGAATCAATTATCGAAGCAAGAGCTGGCGAATTGCTATTTAAATTACTTGTCATCTGGGAAAAGCAACTAAAAGAAATAAATCCCCAAATAAATGTTGTTAGAATAGCTTGTTTCATTTCACTAGAATAAAAATAGGTTAAATGTTTGTTTTTCAAATTAATATGTTGAATGAAACAAGTTGTGATTATCAATGACCGTGGAACTCGCATGTGTTTATTCATCTTCTTTTGTGATTGTCCTAATCATGCTCGTTTCATTCGTAATTATGTCCAAAATATGTTTCTGGGGTAAACGGATAATTTTTATCAGATTTAAGTTTTTGTTGTACCGGTTGTTTTTAATTCGGAATCGAATTTCTACAAAAATACGATTTTATTTCAATTTATCTTGCTGGCAATTCGACATATACAAAAAAAACAGCGATGGTTTAAGTATGTGGTTCGATACACATTTTTTAGTCATTAAAAACGCTTAAATCCCATTTATCTGTCCATTTCAGGTGAATTTTGTCATTTTCGAAATAAACAGGAAGCCATACATAACGACCATCAATAGGATTTTCGGGCTTCCACCGGTCTGCCATGAAGATAAATGCATCGTTTTTTCCCTGGACATTAAGTATATAAGTGCTTTGTGAGTGAAAGGTGGTTAACGAATCCTGTCCGATGCATGGATTTCCCAATTCGGTCCAGGGGCCAAAAATGTTGTCAGCACTGGCTGAACGAGCCGGATTTGGAGCCCAACCGGTGCATCCCGAAGCGATAATATAATACTTTCCCTTACTGTTTTTTAATATGGCAGGTGCTTCCATGTATCTGTTGGCAAAAAAACGGGCATATCTCCCTGAATGCGATAGGTAATCATCTGTTAATTCAGCTATATGTAAGGTGCTGTTTTCTTCAGAAGAGTATAGATGGTAGGCCTTACCATCATCATCTACAAACAGATTCATATCGCGAGCCATTTGCCCGTTTTCATAATCGCGTCCCAGTATGTTTAACGAATCGACATGGGCTGGAAGGCAGCCAAGACCACCGCAATAGCTGTTTTTTATGGTGTCTGAGACAGAACGTTTATGAAACTCCTGGACATTAAGAGGCCAATAGCCTTGGTTTGGTCTTACTGATTTTATGAAAACGAAAGGTCCTGTAGGATTATCGGCCACTGCTACCCCCGATCTGGCTGCATCGTAACCATGTTCTTTAAGTTCAAGATGAAACCACATAACAAACTTTTTAGTTTTTGTATTGTAAATAACTTTTGGTCTTTCCAGGATACAACCTTTGGCAATGTCGGATTTTGAATCCGATTCATCTACCTCTAAGGCAATACCTTCATCTGTCCAGTTGTATAAGTCGTTTGATGAATAAACATGTACACCCACCTGTGCTGTATTACCCACTTCTCCGGCAATTTTGTGCTCGCCGTACCAGTAATATTTTTTATTGTGAAATAGTATTCCACCTCCATGAGCATTTATATGTATCCCATTATTGTCGAGCCATTCCTGACCTGGATTGAAGGATATGTATTTTGTTTCAGGGGCGTTGCAAGAAGAAAGGAGTAATAGTAAAACCAAAACCGAAAATATCTTCATAATGTTTGTCATTTTTAAAGTATGTAAGTTTATATTTATTTGTGAATATAGCGTTGATTGTCATTGTCGTAATTATGCTGTGCTGGTTTTATTTTCCATCAGTATCTAACACACTATCTCACCACGAAATAACTGATTACTGGTAAAACTGCTTAAAACTTCATTAGAAACTCCTGGAGCTTTTCGTTTCGTTCAAGCCCCAGTTTTTTTCGCAGACGATACCGGGCGATATCAATACTATGAATTTCTTTATTGGTAATGTTGGCTATTTCTTTTGAACTCATATTGAGCCTTAAAAAGTATGCAAGTTTGAGTTCTTCGGGGCTTATTGTTTGATAAGATTTGAGTAAGTTGCTTGAAAAATCGGGGTGAACTTTGTTGAAATATTCCTGAAAGTGTTCCCAGGTATTGTTGCGTAAGTTGAGCTTTACTTTTTGAATGTTTTGGGTTAATTCTTTTTGGGTGAAATGATCGATGGTTTTGCAGCTTTGCATAATTTCTTCGACAAGATGAATAAGTTCGCTAACGGCTACTATGCTATTTTGATTGGTTTTCGTAAGATTTGTCAGTTCCCAGTCTTTTCTTCGAATCGATTCTTTATGATACTCTGCAAGCAGTAACATCGATCTTGAGCGTGCAAGAATTTCGGCAGCTTCGATTGGTTTCCTTATAAAATCGATAGATCCTGCTTCGAAAGCCGTTTCCAAATCGCTTGTGCTGGTCATGCGGCCGGTGATAATGATAACCGGAATGTCTCTCGTGCTTTCATTTTCTTTCAGTAGCCGTGTTGTTTCAATCCCATTTTGCACAGGCATTTCCCAATCCATAATGATTAAGTCGGGAGTCTCGGTCTGTGCAATTTCATAGGCAACTTTTCCATTAAAAGCGCCCAGTACCTGGTGTTTTTTTTCGATTAGAATATCGCTAATCATATCCACAATGGCAATATCATCGTCAACAACCAGTATCTTTTTCGGTGTGTGCATTGTGTGTGTTGTTATTAAAAAGATTGCAGGTTAACAGATTTTAATCTACGGCATTTTTTGTTCATTTACAAATTTAATTATTTCGGTTTCTACTTTTTGATATGAATTTGATGTTGATTGGCAGCCTATCACATGCCGGCCTGCATCGGGAAAAGCAACCTTAACTTTGTTTTCATCCGGGGTTCCAAGTTGCTCAAACATTTCGAGCATGGCATCAACCCGTACCACGGGGTCTTGCTCTTCTTCGTTTTTATAGTAGTACCCCAGAAAAACCGGTTGGGTAACTTTCTCGAAGGTTGATTCCTGCATCGTAATGTCAACGAGGTGTTGCAGAAAAACAGTAGCTTCCCAGCGGTATTGCTGATACCAGTATTTTTCTTCTACCTCGGGAGCCGGGCCTAAATCGCGAAATTTACTGCCCCCGCCCGATAAGCGGGCAATTTGTAGCCCCCACGGGCCTCCCAGTAAAAATGCAGCGGGGTTGTTTATGGCAATGTTTGGCGAAAGAAGTACAAGCATATCGACCATTTCGGGGAAGTCGGCGGCAAGTTGAAGCGAGAGTGTTCCCCCGGTTGACGTACTCACAATAATGATGCTGTCGGCAAGTGCTTGTGCAATGAGTAGGGCTTCTTTGGCCGAATCGTACAATTTCCCGGGCTGCATGTCAATCAGTGCATCTTTTTTATCGATGCCGTGGTCGTGCAGGCGGCTAAGGTAAACATTGGCGCCGATTTCTTTCCCCAGGTTGGTGTGGACGGGGTGTCCTTCGTACCAGCTGGCACTGAAACCGTGCAAGTAAAGTACACACCAGTTGGTTTTGTTTTTCAGCGAATCGTTTGCCCAAATAATGCGGGCTTCGTTGTCGGGGCGTATGTCATATCCGGCTTCTTTTTCTGCTACATATTTTTCAACGTTTTCGGTGCTGAGATTTAAGGCAGGCAACTTGTCGCTTATCGGCTCGTAATCGGAGATTGGTCTTACAAAATAGGTAAAAACCAATATGCCGGTTATAATAGCTGTATAGTATAGCCACTTTTGCTTTTTATTCATTAGCTGGTTGTTTTAGTGTTCCATTTAACAACAGCGTCAGTATTCGTGTCGTTGTAAATGTTTTTAGCCTCGGGCGTGTACAAGAAATCAAGCTCTTTGGCAAAGTATTCGGTTATTTTGCCGCGAACCATTTTCAGGGTCGAGTTCAGCAGCTTGTTTTGTTCATTGAACGATTCGGGTAAAATTACAAAGGTGGTTGGCAGCCAGCGTTCGGTAAACATTCCTTCGTATTTTCCGCCTTTCCGGTATTCATTAATTTCATTTTGAATAAGCTCAATGGTTGAACGGTTGCCGGCATCGGAGCCGGGTTTTATACCGTTGCGATCGAGGTAGCGGTTAATGGTTTGGATATTTGGGACAACCATGGCCGATGTGTATGGGCTTTGGTTGTTGTATAGCATGGCCTGGTCGATGTATGGCGACTGGTCAACCAGCGATTCTTCAATTCCTTCGGGACTGTATTTTTCACCATCGCTTGATATAAGCAGACTTTTAAAACGGCCCAGCACTACCAAAAACCCGTCTTTATCGAGGTAGCCCATATCGCCTGTATAAAGCCAGCCATCTTTAATAGTTTCTTTGGTGGCCGCTTCGTTTTTCCAGTAACCTTTCATTACATTGCCACCTTTAATTACCATTTCACCTTTTTGGTCGCTGGGTATTTCATTGCCATCTTCGTCGCAAATTTTAAGGTCGAGGTACTTAACAAGCCTTCCCGATGAGCCAAACTTATAGGCATGAAGCGCGTTTGATGATATAACCGGTGAAGCTTCGCTTAAGCCATACCCCTGCATTACAGGTATTCCAATAGCTGCAAAAAAACGTTGCAATTCGGTATCGAGCAGTGCTCCACCACCGATAAAGAATTTAAGGTTGCTGCCAAAGTTCTCGCGTATTTTGCTAAAAATAAGTTTGTCGTAAAATGCATAAATGGGTTTAAGAAAGGCTCTGAAACCTTTTCCGCGGTTAAATCCGTTACCGTTGTATTTATAGGCAACTTTTAAGCCCTGTTTGAAAAGCTTCTCGGCCGTGGAACCTTTCGACCGTATTCCACCTTCGATATTTTTTCGGAACGATTTTGAAATAGCCGGTACGCTCATCATCAAATCAGGCTCAATTTCTTTAATGTTTTTGGGAATATTTTTCAGGGTTTCAATTGGGGTTTTGCCTATTTCCTGGCAGGCAACACTGGCTCCGTTGTACATAAAACAATACAAACATGCTGTGTGGGCAAATGAATGATCCCAGGGCAATATGGTCAGGGTTTTGAATGTTGAATCGATTTTCATCAGGGTGTTTCCCTGTATGGTATTCACGGTAAAGTTCTCGTGCGAGAGCATAATCCCTTTGGGGTCGGCTGTTGTGCCCGATGTGTACGAGATGTTGGCCAGGTCGTCGGGTTGTATGTTTTTCCAAATAGCCTCAAAAGCTTCTTTGTTTTTGGGGTTGTTCAGGTATTGGCGTCCTTGTTCTTTTATCGATTGAAATGATAAACGGTGGTCAGCCGGTTCTTTAATTTCATCGAAATAAATGATTTTTTCAAGTTCATCACATTGATCAAAAATTGACTCTACTTTGTCGGCCTGTGTCCACGAAACTATAATCATTCGTGCTCCAGAGTGGTTAACTCGGAACGAAACATCGTTGCCGGCTTCAAGTTTGACCGATAAGGGTACGTTAATGGCACCTGCATACAGCATACCCAGTTCAGCAACAATCCAATCGGTGCGCCCCTCGGCCTGCAGTGCAATTCGGTCGCCTTTATTGATGCCCATGGACATAAGACCGGCTCCGAAAGCGATTACTTCATCATGAATTTGCTGGTATGAGAAAGAATGATATTTGCCATCAATTTTTTCCCACATATAAGGGTTATCGGGGAACTTTTCTACACTGGTTTCAAAGAGTTCGATAAGTGTCTTCATATATATACTTGTTAGATAGGCCATTACTTAAATGGTTTGATGTTGGCCATGCTGTTTTTGCAAGTATAAAAGTATATTTTAAAAGTATACCATCAAAATCTTTTCAAGAGGCTTTTCAGCAGGTAAAACTATCGATGTTAAAATCTTTATTTGTCTGTGTATTCCGATGCGTAGTTGATTACGCATATTCCGCCGAATTCTTTGTGTTCGCCGGTGGCTATGCCGGTGTATTTATATTCAGGATTAAGCAGGTTTTTGCGATGTCCACGCGAACGAACACCATCGTCGATAAGCAGAGAAATAATAGCAAATCGCGGCTCGATATCGCCATAATGAATGTTTTCAGCAAAAAAACCCGAGAAGTTGCCAAATTTATGCATTCGATCGATGGGTTGATTGCCGGCACTGTCTTTATGTCCGGTTTTGCCGGTTAATTCTTGGTCGTAAACAAGTAATTTGCAGGCTTTAGACATGCCTTTTGAGGGAGTAAGAGGTGGTGCCGGCTCGGCTTTTTTCAGGGCTTCAAGGCATTCGTCATAAGCTTCGACTCCTTCGTGGGTTTTGAAGGGCGTTTTACCCGGAATTTCGAGTACTTTACCGTGATAGAAAACACGCATCCATAAGATATGCTTTTGTGCATAGGCCGATGGGTTATGCCTAAGCATGTTCATTTCCAATATGATGTCTTTTTCCTCTTCGGATAGGTACGTAACATCACGAGCCGTATCAAGTGTTTTTATCGGCCATTCATAGTTTTGTTGGGCATTGGAAAAAATGGAGACAAAACAAAATGCGATTATTAAAAAAGTAAGCTTCATTTGGTGCAAGTGTTAAGAGTATTGTTGTTATATATTGGTATAGAACGAAAAAATGCGGAATAGTTGCTTGGAAGAGCTGCTTTTTTAGATCTTTTTAGAATAATAGTTCGTCGTATTTTTTAATATGCTGGCTGTGAGTTGTTTGTGTTCTGTCGGTGTGTTTGTTTAAAAAACTGATGTTTAGAGTATAACAAACAAGTTTATAGTTCATTTCTTTTATCTGGTCTTTGCAAGAAAACTCCGAAATCTACTTAATAAAATATTCGAAAAAAAAGAGGGTTTTCTTTCTGTTACTATTTATAAGGATTGTATTGTAGTATTTAAGGTCTGATTGGGAAGTTGTCCTGATTTTTTTTAATTAATACACACCTTAGCAAAGTCCCTGTTGTGGCAAACACACCTCCTACAAGTCCACCTATCAGCGCGGTAATCAGCATAACCAAAATACCATGTGGCAACGATAATAACTCAGCCAAACGGCCAGCCAAAATCCCATTGTTCAAATAGGAAATAATTATGGTTGTTGTACCCCATAAAAGGAATATGCCAAGAAATCCTTCGAGAAACGACTTAGCGGGTTTCTGAACAAACAAAAAACCATATATGCAAGCAGCAAGTGCGATGCTCCACCAGGGTAAAAATAGTTGTAAAATCAGTGCCATTACAGCAACGAGTATCCATTTCATTGTTTCCGATTTTTATAGGTTTTAAATATTTTTTGTCAATCAGCTATTTTGGTTCAAGAATTAGTATGGTTTTGTTTTCTTTAGCAGCGTTTTCAAGCGATGGGTAGAGTTTAAGGGGGTAGTAATTTCCTTGTGCATAGTCGTTTACAAACTGGTCGTATCCTTTGCTTGCCGGGTTGCCCGATTGTCCGCCGGGGTATATCCCCCAGGCCTGAATCGAGTCTTCCAAACTTACCACCATGCGCCACGAAGGGCCATGTGTAATGCGTATGGCGTTAGGTGAATAACGGCTACCTCCAACCATTAAACTTGGATGATTAAGGGCTTTAATGTTAAGTAAGTGATTAATTGTTAAGCCGTTTATTTTCCACCATTGCCAGTTTTCCTGTTCAATACCAAGTTCTTCCTCGAGCGCGGTAAGGGTGTTTACAAAGCTTTGTGCCAGCAAATCGGCAGTAGCAGGTAAATTTCCAAACAATTCGGCATATACATGAGCAGGTGGTTCATGGAATAGTACCATGAACAAAATATCAATGCTGGGAGTAGTGGTAACGGCTTGATTTATTGGCTCAAAAAGTGGTTTCCATAGCAGTGTGTCCAATTCTTTTATCCAACGATCGAAAATTGTGGCTGCAATACTTTCGGCCTCGTTTATCCTGTTCCAATTCTTAAGAATTTGAAGTGATTTATATTCTGTTGAATGAACATCAGGTGCTGAATGATTTACATACCATGTGTTAAGACTGTCGAACATTTGGTCGAGATAGGTTTGAGCCCAGAAATTGTCGCAGTTTAACTGCAATTCCATCATATTTTCAATGGTATGGCTTTTATTGGCCGATAGTTTCCGGTTGATAATGTTTGGCCGGGCTGTAGTTCCGAAAAAACTGTTTCCATGATAAAACGGATAATTGGTGGCCATGTTTTGATTGGCTGAGCTTACAAAACCTCTTTCGGGATTCACTTCATAGGGCAAGTACTCGAACGGGAGAAAGCCTTTCCAGTCGTATTCTGGATTACGACCATCGGAAATGAACATGCCTTGGTGTTCCCATTTAATTGGCCACAAACCGTTTGGCTGTTTGGCAATATCGCCGCTTACCGTTGCGATACCAAAGTTTTGTGTTGGAGCATTCAAAAAACTTAAGGCATGTTTGAATTCATCAATATTCTGTGCCCTGTTCAATTGAAAATAGCTTTTAAAAAAATTACAGGCTTCGAGTGGTGCCCAGCTTATAGCATGTGCTATGGGAATTACAGCGCTATATTGTTTTTCGCCAGGCATGTACATCACCGGGCCATGATGCGTAAATGCAATACTGTCAATAATTGTTTTGCCATCTTTAATAGTGTATGTTTCAGTATGCCATGTAAGTGGAACCCATTCATTATCATACCAGTAATGCGATAGAGATTCATCGAATTCGATTTCGTATAAGTCAAGTACTTCATTTTGAGTATTGGTACTTCCCCAAGCCATTTTTTCATTGAAACCCATGGCTATGCTGGGTACGCAACCGGGAAATGTTATCCCATAAGCATTAACACCGGGGGCATTAATTTGCATTTCGTACCAAACTGATGGAAGCGTCAATTGCAAATGGGGGTCGGTTGCTAATATAGGAAAACCCGATTGGGTTAAATTACCTGAAACTGCCCAGTTGTTGCTTCCAACGCCCGGCTCGCGTTCAGGTACAATTGCATCGAGAATGTATTGTGGGATGAAGTCTAACTTAGGCGGTTCGGGTGGCACGAGCGGAAAATCCCAATCCTGATAACTAATGACAGGTTCGTTGTATTTTGGAGGTGTATCATAAAATGCACAAATGGCCTTTTCACCCCATTTAGCTTTTAGCGATGACATGTGTATGCTGTTGGTTGAAAAATTAAGAGCTCTGCTCATACTTAGGGCTATTGCGGCAGATTTAATGTTGCTCCAAGGTTCCGGTACATGACCGAGCAATTTGTATTCAAGTGGATAGTCCGCGGGCGAAAGCGTATTAATCCATGCATTGATCCCTGCGGTAAATGCATCTAATAATTCTTTTGTTGTTTGGTCATTGTTGATTGTGTCAATTGTATTTTCAGCAACGTAGGTCATTCCTGTTTTTCTGATATACCGGTCATACTCAAAGGTTCTTTCACCAAGTATTTCACTTAATCGTCCTAAAGCCGCTCGTGATGATAAGTCCATTTGCCATAGTCGGTGCCTGGCCATTGCATAGCCTGTTGCAAAACTAAGATCGTGGTCATTTTGAGCAAAAATATGAGGTACACCCCTTTCGTTGTAAACTATTTGCACATTGTTAGTCAGGCCTTCCATCTTCAGCGTTTTGCTTTTGGGAATATCGGGTTCAAGCGCATTTTTCCAAACTCCGTTAAATGGGTCAAGAAATTTACCCGGAGGGGGAATCTGCCCTATCGGATTGTTCAGCACATAAATAGTGCCTGCACCAATAAGCAGGAAAATGATTAATTTAAAGTTTGTTTTCATGTTATGTTGTTGAACGTTAGTTGTTTTTTCGATCTGTGAGCAAAAAAAATATAATTTTACATAGCCGGATGCCTGAAAAGTGCGATACTCTTATGGATTGCTTGCTTGATCAAAGAATCAAAGTATAGATGACTTTCCCTTTTGATCAGTTATTCTTAAGAATTGGATACCGATGCACCTATAGGTTAAAGGTTTTTTTTTGAACGCTGTGTGATTGGGTGATTTATGTTGCTAAAAAACAAGGTAATATAGTGAATTTGTATAAAATGTAGTTACAATGTGCTTTGTAACATAAGTGTGTTGATTGTACGGATGTTTATGATGAAATAAGTGAAATCCAGCAGATTACTGGCTATTATAGAGAAATAACCTATTGGAGAAGTTGAATTTGAATGGTAACGCATTCATTAAAAAAAGAGATGTAAAAGGTATTCGTGAATTGTGAAAACGAAAATATTTATCTGAAACAAATATGATACAGTACGGTTTTGGCAACAAAATCTAACGTTATTTTGTGAAAACTATTTTAGCTTAACGCCAACCGGACAGTGATCGCTACCCATAATTTCGTTGTAAATTTTTGCCGATTCTATAGTTGGCATAAAGTTTTTGCTTATCAGAAAATAATCGATTCTCCATCCTACGTTTTTTGATCGGGCATTTGCCCGGTAACTCCACCACGAGTATGCTTCGGCTTTTTCGGGAAAGAAATGACGAAAACTATCGGTAAAGCCACCTTTTGTTAAACGATCCATGCCGTCGATTTCTTCCTGCATATAGCCGGCGCTTTTGTTGTAATTGGGTTTGGGATGTGTGAGGTCAATGGGGTGGTGCGCAACATTCATGTCGCCGCAAACAATAACCGGCTTTGTTTTTTCGAGATTTCTCAGATAGTTGAAAAATGCTAAATCCCAGGTTTGGCGATATTCCAGGCGTTTTAAATCGCTTCCCGAATTCGGAACGTAAACGGTTACCAGGTAAAAGTTGTTGTATTCGGCACATAGTACACGGCCTTCGTTGTCGTGTTCGTTTATGCCAATACCTTTCGAAATCGAAAGCGGCTTGGTTTTCGTGAGAATGGCTGTGCCTGAGTATCCTTTTTTTTCGGCTGAGTTGGAGTAAATATGAAAGCCATTAAGGGGTTTGAGAGCCTCGGCTACCTGGTCGTCTTGCGCTTTAGTTTCCTGTATGCACAATATGTCGGGGTTTAAAGCTTCAATATCTGTAAAGAAATTCTTTTTAGTTATGGCACGTATGCCGTTAACATTCCATGATATTATTTTCATTTGTGTAATTTTTATTGATCTAAGTCAACTCATAGCCTACCCCTTTGTTCTGGATGGTTCGTGTCATAATACCCGAATTAAGGGGTAGGTTATCCTCGTTTCATTTTGTGTCGGTATATTAATTCAATAGTTCGTTGTATTTTTCTAAAGTTGTTGACAATGAGTCGTTTATATTTAGCCAATATAGTTGTATCAGTTGCTGATATTTAATTTATTACAGGCAAAGTCTCATATCTGAAATCTAACGTACTATTGCTAATTATAACTGGGTAGCCACGAGTGTTCTTTCGAGTAGCGCATCATTTGCTCTGTATATCCTTCGGTATAGTCGAGTGTGATGTTTGAAATTTTTCCGGAATCATCTTTTACGACTTTATACACCGGGTTTACAAAACCACTGTATGGTGCAAGGTCAAGTTTTTCGTAACGCTCAAGCACTTCGGCATGTAAATCAGGGTCGATTTTAACTGCGTAAGTTTCTATGAGTTGTTTGGCGGTTTCGTAATCGCCTTCTGATTTTACGCGTTGAATCTCGGCAAGAAATTGTCCAAACAGTTCGCGTAATTTTATGTAATCGTTAATCACGTAAAATGTTTTTCCGTCTTTATTTTTCTTTTCAATTACTTTCTCATCTTTCCCATGTTCGTATGCCCAGCGTGCAATAAGTTGTCGGTTACGCATGTGCGATTCTTCGATATTATTACCTAGTTTAATACGTGTTAATTGTGTCATTAAACCATTGCGGATATAGTCGTCGTAAGCAGTCTTGAATGCTTCGTTATCTGGTAACAGTTTCAATTCAACAATTTTGTTAGTACCCATATAATATAATGCAAATAAATCAGCTCGAGCTTCTTCAATGGTTGCACCATAAGCTTTTAGTTCATCGCCGGCTACTCCGGGCAGCAACTGTCCCGAACCATGTCCCAAGCACTCGTGTAGGTCGGTATGCAGGTTATCGGCCTGGAATCCATATTTGCGGGCGCGGTCTATTTCTTTTTGCGAATAAGCAAATTCTTCGAGAAAACCGTTTCCTTTCGATGCCTGGTCGTATGCATAGGTAATGTTTTCGATGGTAACCGATTTTGAGCCATGCTCTTTGCGAATCCAGTCGGCATTGGGCAGGTTAATGCCAATTGGAGTAGCAGGGTAACAATCGCCACCTAGCATGGCAGCGGTAATTACCTTGGCAGTTACGCCTTTTACTTTCTTCTTTTTAAATCGAGGGTCAACCGGCGAGTGGTCTTCGAACCATTGTGCATTTTCGCTAATAATTTCGGTGCGGTGTGTGGCTTCAATGTTTTTAAAGTTTACCAGGCTCTCCCAGCTGGCTTTTAGTCCTAGCGGATCGCCGTATGTTTCGATAAAGCCGTTTACAAAATCAATGTGCGAATCTTGGTCAGCAAGCCATGCTACATTATATTTATCGAAGGTCTCGAGCTTTCCGGTTTTGTAGTAATCAACCAGGTAATCAATTACCTGTTTTTGTTCGTCATTTTCGGCAACCGTGGCAGCTTTTTCGAGCCAGAATACAATTTTTTCGATGGCAGGTGAATAAACACCGCCAACTTTCCACACTTTTTCGGTTAACTTGCCCTTTTCTTTTTCGAGCCTGCTGTTTAGCCCGTACGATACAGGGGTTTTATTATTCGGGTCTTTCATTTCATTGTAAAAAGCTTCGGCTTCGGCTTGGCTTACATTTTCGCCCCAATAGTTGTTGGCCGACGTGGCAATAATATCTACCCCTTGTTGCTGGTTTACCCGTTTGGCATCAATTTGGGGGTTAAACATAACCGGTACAAGTGTTTCTTCGATATGTTTTTTGTTTACCGGAAGCTTCGATTCGTCGATTTCGTTAATGAGCGATAGAAAATAATCACTGTCGAAACCCGGCACGAATTTATCGGTTGAGTAATGGTGATGAATACCGTTTGAGAACCAAACGCGTTTGAGGTACACTTCAAGTGCTTTAAAATTATTGGAGTTACGGTCGCCCGTATAGTTTTCATATATCGCCTCAAATGTGCGCCTTATGGCCAGGTTGTGGCGGTAATTTTGGTCGAACATGATGTCGCGTCCCTCGATGGCTGCCTGCGAAAGGTAATACAGCAATTCCTTCTGTTTGAGGCTCAAATCATTGAAGCCGGTTACCGGGTATCTGAGGATTTTTAGGTCGGCAAATTTTTCAACATTAAACTGAAAATCGCTTTTTGTATCTGTTTTTACTTTTTCTGTTTTACAACTTGCCATAAAAAATAATGTTAGCATAAATACTATTGATATTTGTTTCATTGTGTAAGATTTTTGTGTAATTGGAAGCTCAAAAATAGAAATAAAAGCTGAATTAAACCCAAATGTGTCGGTGGTAATTCTTGAACAAAAAAAGGCTGCACGATAATTCGGCAGCCTTTTGGAAATAGTGTATAATGTATGCAATTGCTATTCGAACAAGTTCATGTTGTCGAGAACGGTCATTACGTCTTTAACCGATTTGGCCGAACCTTCGAGCAATGCTTTCTCATCGTCGTTAAGGTTTACTTCAATAATTTGTTCGATACCGTTTTTGCCCAGTTTAACCGGAACGCCAATGTAGATATCGTTTAAACCGTATTCGCCTTCGAGATAAGCACAGCATGGGAAAATTCGTTTTTGGTCGAGAACAATAGCTTCAACCATTTGAGCAGCTGCCGAACCCGGAGCATACCATGCCGATGTTCCCATCAGGTTTACCAGTTCGCCACCGCCTTTTTTTGTGCGGTCGATAATCGCATCAAGTTTGTCGGCGTCGATCAGTTCGGTTACCGGAATACCCGATACGGTAGTGTAGCGTGGTAGCGGAACCATGGTGTCGCCGTGTCCACCCATTAGCAGAGCTTGTATGTCTTTAGGATTCACGTCCAGCTCTTCGGCTAAAAATGCACGATAGCGAGCAGTGTCAAGAATACCGGCCATGCCAAATACTTCGTTTTTCGATTTTTTGGCGGTAAGGTAAGCGCAATAGGTCATTACGTCCAACGGATTCGAAACAATAATGATTTTTGCATTAGGTGAATATTTGATTACATTTTCGGTAACGCTTTTAACTATGCCTGCGTTAATTGAGATTAAGTCGTCGCGGCTCATACCCGGTTTGCGGGGTACGCCCGAAGTAATTACAACTACTTCCGAATCGGCAGTTTTTGAATAGTCATTGGTTGAACCAATTAAGCGGGTGTCGTAATAGTTAATGGGAGCTGTTTGCCACAAGTCGAGCGATTTACCTTCGGCAAGCCCATCCTTGATGTCAACTAAAACAACTTCCTTCACAATTCCTTTTTCTGCTACGGCCTGGGCGCATGTCGCTCCTACATTACCGGCACCTACAACAGTTACTTTCATAATACTTCCTGGGTTTTAATGTATTAAAATATAATGTTTAACGATTATTTATCGTGCAAACAAAAATAATCCCTTTGATGAAAGAAAAAAATGACATTGATTAAATGCCTGTTCAAGTTAACAATTAGATAATGAGAAAATGAGGTGGCGTTTTGTAGGCAAATAAGATTATGATATTTTATTTTTTTGGGAGTGATTAAATCAATGGTTACAGGCAATTCAGATAATTGACTCATTTTAGTATGCAAAACAACATTTCACATCTGAATGAAATTTGCATCAAATTAATCTAACAGAAAATAATTGCTGATTTTTCTCAGTTTTACCCGTGATGTTTGCTTGTTTGTTGTTTTTTCTAATCCTTTTTTCTCCCTTAACTGATTTAAAACAACTACCTTTGCCCCCGTTTTAATTTTTACAATACAGTTATATTATGGCAGAGAAAAATATAAAGCTCTTTGAAGAGTTTCCCCCGGTTACAACCGAGGAGTGGGAGGCTAAAATTAAAGCCGACCTCAAGGGGAATGATTACGAAAAGGCGCTGGTGTGGAGAACCATCGAAGGGTTCAACGTGCGGCCTTACTATCGTCAGGAAGACCTTAAAAAGGTTCAATACCTCGACAATGTGCCGGGTGCTTTTCCGTACTCGCGTGGTGCAAAAACTAAAGGAAACGACTGGTTCATTCGTCAGGATTTGAAAGTTGCCGGCCTTGAAACTAGCAATAAAAAAGCACTCGATGTATTGCAACGGGGTGTAAACTCGCTTGGTTTTATACTCGAAGGACGAAACAAAATTACACTTGCCGACCTCGATGTTTTGCTTAAAGATATCGACCTCAACGCAATTGAACTCAACCTGGTTTCTTGCTCTAACGATGTTGAAAATGCCAAAACGCTGGCCGATTATATCTCGGAAAAATACGGAAACGAAAATACGGTTCGTGCTTCAGTTAATGTCGATCCCATTGGGGCAATGACCCGCAACGGTGCTTATGATAAGGCTGTTATGTCCGAAATCGAAACCGTAATAGAAAAAACTGCTCCATTGAAAGGCTTTTCAGCAATTGCTGTTAACGGAAAAATCTTCCGCGATGCCGGAGCATCCATCGCTCAGGAGCTGGCATTTGCCCTGGCTGCCGGAGCAGAATACCTTACTCAGCTTAGCGAAGCAGGCCTCGATGCAAAAATCGCAGCACCTAAAATGAAATTCAACCTGGGGGTAGGCACCAACTACTTTATGGAGATTGCCAAATTGCGTGCTGCACGTTTTCTGTGGGCAAAAATTGTGGAGGCTTTTATGCCCGGCTGCAATGCCGACGAATGTGCCCGCGCTGCAATGATGAATATCCACAGTGAAAATACCATCTGGAACAAAACCGTTTATGATCCCTATGTGAACATGCTGCGTACACAAACCGAAGCCATGAGCGCAGCCCTGGGGGGAAGCGATTCGATGACGGTTATTCCTTTTAATTCGATTTACGAAGAAAGCACGCCCTTCTCGGAGCGTATTGCACGCAATCAGCAAATTTTGTTAAAAGAAGAATCGCATTTCGACAAAATATCAGATCCCGCTGCCGGTTCCTATTACATCGAAACCCTTACCGACAGCCTTGCTACTGCTGCCTGGAACTTGTTTGTTGAGGTTCAGGATAAAGGCGGATACGTTGAGGCCTTTAAAGCCGGATTTGTTCAGGAACAGGTAAAGGCAACGTCCGATAAGCTCGATCAAAACATTGCAATCAGAAAAGACAGCCTGTTGGGAACCAATCAATTCCCGAATTTTACCGAGTACATGGAGAAAGAACTTAGCGCCGAAGTATTTCAGCGCCGGCAGTGCAAAGCAAGCAATGCTGTTGCCGAGCCACTTTCGACTTACCGTGGAGCCCAGGCTTTTGAAGCCTTACGCGCAGCGACCGATGCATATTCAATGAAAAACAAGCGTCCGCTGGTGTTTATGCTTCCTGTTGGAAAACTAAATATGCGTAAGGCGCGTGCCCAGTTTGCTGCCAACTTTTTTGCCGTTGCCGGTTTCGAAGTGAAAGAAGGCAAGGGATACAACAGCGTTGAAGAAGGCATTGCCGATGCAAAACAACTTGCTGCCGACCTTGTGGTACTGTGCAGTTCCGATGAAGAGTATGCCACACTTGCTCCCGAGGCCTTCAGCCAACTCGACAGGGAAGTCTTTGTTGTAGCAGGATTTCCGGAATGCAAAAGCGAGCTCGAAGCAAAAGGCATCAACAACTTCATCCACGTCCGCAGCAATCTGTTGGAAGAACTGAAGTCGTACCAATCACAGTTAGTAAAATAAACACAAAGTCACTAAGACACTAAGATGATTTCAAAA
>JAFGGY010000060.1 GCA_016930365.1 Prolixibacteraceae bacterium
AACCACGATGGTAAAATTGATGAACTCGACTTGGTTTATTTGGGTGACTTAAATCCAAAATTCATGGGGGGCGCAAACGTTAATATGAGTTGGAAAGGATTTTCTCTATCTGCTTTTTTTAATTTTAAACTGGGACAGAAAATTATTAACCAAACCCGTATGGATACCGAAAAGATGTATAACTATGAAAATCAAAGTAGAGCTACAAACTGGCGTTGGAGAAGAGAAGGAGACGAAACCGATATTCCGAGGGCTCTTTATAACGAAGGCTTTAACTGGCTTGGTTCAAGTCGTTTTGTTGAAGATGGAAGTTTTTTACGTTTGAGAACAGTATCTCTTTCTTACCGGTTAAATAAGAATGTATGCGATATGCTTCATTTAAGAGAAGCCCGTATCTATGGTACAGCATCGAATATTTATACATGGACTAATTATTCCGGACAAGATCCTGAAGTTGGTATTCCCGGCAGCCCTGGTCAATTGCCTAAGGATAGTAGTAAGACTCCTCCGGGAAGAAGATTTATGATTGGTTTAAATGTATCTTTCTAGAATTTAAAAAGAAGAAATAATGGAAAAACTTAAAATAAAAATAGTTCTGATAGGAGCAATGCTATTATTAATGGTATTCTCGTCATGCCAGGATTGGTTAAGCATAGAACCGCAAGATTCTTTAATAAAAGACAAATTCTGGGAAAAGACTGCTGACGTAAATTCGGCACTTGCAGCAACCTACAATGCAATGCGTGGGCTTAGTGAAAAGAGTATGATTCTGGGCGAAGTAAGAGCAGATTTAGTAGAATTTGATGAAGAGTCTTATTCTAATTATGCCAAAATCGCAGGAAGTGATATAAATCCTTCTATGGGAGAAACAAGTTGGAGCGATTATTATAAAGTTATCAACCTGGCCAATTCTGTAATGTATTTTGACAAACAAGTATTTGAAAAGGATGAAACTTTTACAAAAGAAATGTTGCAGGCAACCGATGCCGAAGCATTATTTCTCCGCTCGCTGGCTTATTATTATCTCATACGTATATGGAAAGATGTTCCATTAGTTACCAATGCAACTTTATCTGATACATCAAACATATTTGTACCTAAAAATACAGAAAAAGAAGTTGTTCGTCAGGTTATCATTGATTTGGAGAAAGCCAAAGATATGGCCTATACAACTGAATTTAAAGGCACCGATTATTTTTATGGACGTGCTAATCGCTATTCAATAACCGCACTTTTAGCCGATATCTATTTATGGGATGAACAATACCAGAAATGTATTGATGCCTGCGATGAGATTATTAATGCAAATTTGTATAGTATTGAAAATCAAAATTCATTTTTTAATATTTATTATCCGGGCAACTCGTCAGTCGAAAGTATAATGGAATTTCAATACAATGATGAATTTGAAAGCCAGGAAAATCCCATATTTAAAACAATGTTGCCTCTCGATACTGAACAATCCCAAAAGGTAAGCTTTAATACCAAAGAGTTAAATCAGCTAATGGAAAGTAATGATCTTAGAAGATTTGGAGGCGAATTGGCAACGTGGAAATATGTGGGGAAAGACCTTTATGGAACTGTGCATAGAGAAGAAAATGAGCGAAGTGCTAACTGGATTATTTATCGTTATGCCGATGTGTTGTTACTAAAAGCCGAAGCTGCTATCGAACTGGAACAATATAATGTTGCAAACGAAATTATCAGAATGATAGCAGAGAGAGCTGGAGTATCTTTCTCACCTTTAAATGATAAGGAATTATTGAGGCAAGCAATTCTTGTTGAGAAATCACGCGAATTTTTGTTTGAGGGTAAACGATGGTTTGATATTTTACGTGTTGCTAAAAGAGATAATTTTGCGAATAAGCAGCTTATTATGAATATGATTCTTTCGGGAGCAGATGTTAAGCAACAAGCTGTTTTGAGAACAAAAGTTTATGATACCTTAAGCTATTATTTGCCTATAAACAAGAAAGAAATTGACTATAATCCGAAATTGGAACAAAATCCATATTACAATAGGTAGAATATTTAAAAAAGATAAAAAATGAAAAGTCAAAAACAATATATACTGAAGGTTAGCGGTATCTTGCTGTTATTGGTATTCTTTCTCAGTAGCTGTGATCCGAAAGCTGTTGAGTGGGATCCCAAAACGGAGAACCTGGTAATTGCAGAATACTTATCATTAAATGAAGAGTATTCTGAATTTTACGATTTGCTCGAAAACACTGGAATATCGAGTATTATGGCCGTACGTGGTCCTTTTACCTTATTCTTGCCTGACAATGATGCTATGAATGCATATTATGAGGCAGAAGGGATTAGTTCGTATTTGGATTTAACCGAGCAAGAACAGGAAGATCTCGCCTTTAACCATATTATTGATGGCGAAGTTAAGTCCGGAAGTATTGGACTGGGAGCCCTGCCTGCGGTTAATGGCAATGATGATTATTTGGTTAGCGAATTTGAAGAAGCATTTATAATCATCAACAAAGAAAGCATGATTATCCATCGGGATATTGAAATGGCTAACGGATTTATACATAAAATTGATAAGGTGTTGAAACCCGTTGTTCGAAGTGTATATCAAGTGCTGAAAGACAATGATGAATATTCTATATTTACTGAAGGGTTGGAAGCAACAGGATTGAAAGACACCTTGGATATCATTTCTTTTCCTTTTGGACAGACTATAGCGAGAAATCGTTATACTATTCTTGCTATAACAGATGAAACTTTCCAGGAAAATGGAATTAATTCATTGGACGAACTTATTGCTAAATATTCAAGTGGTTCGGATGATTTAACCAGCAAAGACAATGGGTTTTACAGGTATATGGAATATCATTGTTTGTCCGAAACAAACTATCTGAGCGATTTAGGTTTAGGACTAAATAATTACCCGGTTCTTTCGTACGATAATTACGTTTCTATATCAGTGGATGAGGAAGATTATAAAATTAATAGAGTATCAGAGGAATATACTTCTTTTGTAATTGAAGAATCTAATGTTCCCGCTAAAAATGGCACCATCCACCAAATTAATAAATTATTGCCGGTTAGTACACCTAAACCCTCTACAATCGAATGGGAGGTAACCGATCATTTTGATCTGAAACAAGGCGATTATTTTGGGAAAACGTATAGACGTTTTTTCGATGGACAAAACGATTTAGCAAATGTTAAATGGGAAGGTAGTTTCCTCTTGTATTATTACAAAGAACAGCCAGGTATCACAAATTACGATCTCTTATGTATGCAAGGTTGGTGGTGGTGCGAAGTTACTACTCCAAAAATTATGAAAGGAAAGTATAATATTACTTCAAACGTGTGGAAGAATTATGTCGATTACGAAGTTTATATTGATGGGGTACGAACTGCAAACATTAAACGATCGGATAATGCGAATGAAACAAGTTGGGGGGAAGTTGAATGGGATGTGACTGAATCACATAAGATTAAAATTGTTTCTACTTCATCAGGGAATTTATTCTGGGATTACATAACTTTTACTCCAACAAATTAAATGGTTGTTAAATAACTAAACTTAGTTTACAATGATAAAAAGATATTTATATTCAACCTGGTTTTCAATTATACTCGTGCTTTTTGTTATCGGGCTTCAGCAGCCTCTGGTAGCACAAAACTCTGGGATAAGTGTAACAGGTGTTGTGAAAGAATCAGGTACCGGTAAACCCTTAGAAATGGTGGCAGTATCGGTTTCATCTACTGGCCTGACAACGGTAACCGAACCGGATGGTACGTTTAAATTGCCCGTTCCGAATTTACAAGCGGAATTGTTATTTAACTTACCCGGATATACTACTCTGAACTTGTTTTTGAATGGTCGGGATGCTGTTAATGTTTCGTTAGTAGCTAAAGAATTTCGCTCGTTTAACGATAAGTATAACACGCCAAATGGTCAGTTAGCCATTAAAGATGCGGTGTATTCATTATCAAATGTTGTTTCAGATGAATTTGCTTATACAAAATCGGCTTCATCCGATCAGGTACTTCAAGGACGTTTTGCCGGGGTCGATGTTACTCAACAATCAGGTATACCAGGACAACGAACCTATATGAGCATTCGTGGAAATTCCTCTTTTTATGGAAATTCTGAACCACTTCTGATTATTGATGGAATGATTCATGACTTTAGCTATGCAGGCCATAGTATTATCGAAGGTTTTGCCTTGAATCCGTTTGATGTAATTGACGTTGACGATATTTCAGACATTACCATACAAAAAGATGGATTATCTTATTTGGGTAGCGCTGGTTCAAACGGACTCATCAATATTAATACCGAACAAAAGGCTGAAACCAGTACCCGCATGAAGTTTTCTCTTTATGGTGGTCTTGCTATGACACCCAAGAACCAGGATGTTTTGGATCAGGATGATTTCAATTCATATTTTAGTCAAATGGTTGCTTCAAATAGTAACGATGATGTAAGTAACTATCCATGGTTGAATGGAAGTCCCGGTGTAGCCGATTATTATCGGTACAATAACAACACCGATTGGCAGGATGAAATATACGATCCGGCTGCTTTAACTAAATTCCACTTCTTTCTGAAGGGGGGAGATGAGATTGCCACCTATAATATTTCTACTGGTTTCCTATCGCATAAAGGAATTATAACCAATTCGGATTACAATCGATATAATCTTCGAATTAATGGTTTGATCAACATTACCGATCGCTTTTCAATTATTCCAAATATTAAGCTTTCGCTTGCTAATAGCCGGCTTGCTAATCAAGGTCCAAGTGCCTGGAAAAACCCAATTCTTTCGGCATTGTTAAAACCTTCAATAATGGCTTCTAATGCTCGTGATGAAACAACAGGGGTAACGTTGGATTATTTAGACGATGTAGATAATAATAACCCATTGTTTGGTGTAAGCAATCCAAAAGCTATTGTGCAAAATGCTAACGGTACAAATGTTAATTATCATTTTTTGAGTTCATTAACGGCACAATACAAGATTAATGATCATCTTAACCTATATACCCTAATTGGGCTCAATTTTAATAATTCCAGGGAAAATATCTTTTTGCCCGATTATGGTATGACGCGTGTCGATTCGGCCTACAACAGTCCGGGAGCTCTTGTATATGAGTTTCGTTCAACACAGAACAATTCTAAAATTGTGTACACCAATAGTACCAGTACTGGGCATAACTTTGATGCCACAGCAGGTTTCAGATACCTGGCAAATAGTTATAAATACAGTTTAAGTACCGATTTGAATACTCCTTCGGATGAATTCAGAAGTTTAAACAGAGGCGCAAAATATACGTATTTACGTTCAACTACCGGTGATAACCGTGAGCTTAACTGGATTGCTTTCTATGGAATTTTCGATTATAATTTTAGGAATAAATATTATATCAATGCGAATGTAACGTACGATGGTAATTCAGCGGTAAATAAAGATCACCGATATAACCTCTATCCATCGGTAGGTGCAGCGTGGCGTGTGTCATCGGAAAGTTTTATGAATGATGTTAAGTGGATTAATGATCTGAAATTGAGAGCAGCTTATTCAATAACCGGAAACATGTATAATACAATATACGATCACTCAAAATTGTATTATACCGACCGAAGGCTTAAAGCATTAGGAACTGTTGTACGCGAGTCTATTCCCAATTACGATATGGATATTGAAAAGAAAAATACAATTTCAGGAGGTTTGGATCTTTCTTTGTTCCAACAAAAGTTTAACCTGCATGTCGATGCGTTTATGGCCAATGTTGATAATATGGTGATTTTGCAAGAGTTGCCACCTTCATTTGGATATACCGATTATTACGATAATGGCGGCAAACTTGAGTCAAAAGGAATTGAATTAGCTTTTGATTATCGTATGCATTTAGGAGAACTCGTTTGGAAAATTGGTGCTTCAGTAGCCAATACCAAAACGACTGTAAGCAACCTTGAATTTGTTGATTCAGAAACTGATCATATCATTACTTCGGTTGAAGGTGCACAATATATTACTTCGGCAGGTAATTCTTTAAATGCTTTTTATGGGTATAAAACCGATGGAATACTTAGTAAATCGGAAGCCGATATGGGAATTGTAGGCCCGAATAAGGTTTTAATGCAGGAAGGCGATGTTAAATTTGTAGGTATAGATGACCAGCTTGTTAACGAAGACGATAAAACAATTATTGGTGACCCCAATCCGGATCTCTTTGGTGGTTTCTTTACATCTTTCGAATATAAAAGATTCGAGTTGATAGCATCATTTAACTATTCTTTAGGAAACGATGTGTTTAACTATGTTCGTTCAAAGACCGAGTCGATGGATTCATATTTAAATCAATCGGTAAATGTACTTCAGCGATGGACCAGCGACAATACTGATGCTTCGATGCCAAGAGCATCCTTGGGTGATCCTACCGGAAACACTGTATTTTCAGATCGTTGGATTGAAGATGGCAGTTATCTGCGATTGGGTCAATTAACCATAAGTTATGAGTTGCCATTTTTTGCTCACCTGGTACAAGGTATCGATCTGTATTTGACCGCTACAAATTTACTTACAATAACCAATTATTCTGGTTATGATCCTGAATTTACATATATGAATAGTCCATTTTATAAGGGAATTGATTATGGTAAAACGCCACAAACACGTTCGTTCATAATGGGCTTAAAAATAGACTTATAATAGGTAAAAAAGTAGAAAAAAATGAAGAAGAGATCACATATAATTTCATATTTCCTCCTTGTTTTAGGAATTTCTTTTATCGGAATTACCGGATGTAAAGATGAATTTTTTGAAGCAGACGCAGGAGATCGTATTACACCCGATCAGTTCTACGAATCAATTTATGATGCAGATGTTGCATTAAATGGTGCTTTTGTATATTTACAGGATGTAATGCCTCAGCTTATTATGCTCGATGGTTTAAGAAGTGACATGATGGATGTTACAAGTCGGGCAAGTAATGACTTTATTGATATCAATAACCAGGTTTTTAATCCGGATAATCCTTTTATTGATCCGTCTAATCTCTATAAGGTTATAATCAATGTTAATGAAGTCTTGGCAAACATTGATACAATCGAGTATAGAGACAGAGAATTTACCGAGGTTAAATTGCATCAATACAAAGGAGCCTTGGTAACTTTGCGGGCATGGTCGTATTTTACACTCGCACGGCTAAATAAAAAAGCTAATATGCTTAGTGGAAATGTTGAAGAATTACCTGAGGATTTAGCGCAAAATCTGATGAATAAGGGTGAGGTTATAGATTCGCTTATTGATGAATTAATTCCTTATGTTCATGGGACAGGTATTACTGAAGGCTACGAGGAGATTAGATTTCCTAATTATATGAATACCAAAGCGCTTTTAGGCGAGTTGTATCTTGAAAATGGGAATTATTTTGAGGCTGTAAATTATTTAAAGTTAGCTTGCGAAAGTTACCGGGACATAAATTTTTTCAAAGTTGATGATTCATATGCAAATCTTTCTTGGGAGACAATATTCTCTGATGCCGAATCACAAAAAAAAGAGAATATTTCGGTTGTACCGTTTTCACGTGAAGAAAAGCAATTAAACCCTATAGCTGACTGGGTAAGTCCTGATTGTAAGTATATGGTTAAGCCATCTACGATGTTGGTCGATTCATTTATGTTACAAGTAACATTAATGGGTGATACGATGGATTACTATCGGGGATATGGGGTTACGTTCGACTTTGTTGATGATGTGTCAAGCATGATAAATGGTGATTATTATTACATTAATAAATATACGCTAAAGGATGATGACCCATATAGTTCAGGTATTATTATATCGCGGGCTGCTGATTTGCATTTGTTGTTGGCCGAAGCTTATAATTGTATGAACGATGCCTCACTTCAAGATATATCATTAATGTTACTTAATGATGGCGCTAAGGCGCTGGGTACAAAGCCAATTGGTTATAATATATGGAGGGATAATATTGGAGTCAGGGGGAGAGCTGGACTTGCGAACAGAGAAGTTCCCAATGATATGTCTTTAGAGGAACGTGCCCTGTTAATTGAAGATTATATTATGGCCGAACGAGCCATGGAGCTTGCTTTCGAAGGTAAACGTTGGTTCGATTTGGTTCGGGTTGCTGAACGTCGTATCCGCAATGGACAAGATGGAGCAAAATGGTTAGCTGACATTGTAGCTGCTAAGTTTCAGGATGATCCGGCTAAGTATAACGAGATTCATACTAAGCTTATGAATCCGGATAATTGGTATTTGCCTTTTGAATAAGTATAGATACTATATATAAAAATAAAAGGGAGGCATTTGCCTCCCTTTTATTTTTTAATGCAACCATGCTTATGGCCTATAAATTTTTTTAAAATACTTCTGTTTGAATTTGGATTCAATTTATGTTACGTATTCATAGCACCACAAACATTGATAACCTGACCGCTAACATACGACGAAAGGTCGGATGCCAGGAATAAGGCGGTTTTGGCTACTTCTTCGGGCTCTCCGCCACGGCGAAGCGGAATAGTTGCTTCCCATGCTTTACGTACCTCCTCGGGTAGTTGGTGGGTCATTTCGGTGATTATAAAGCCCGGAGCAATTGCGTTGCAGCGAATATTTCTAACTCCAAATTCTTTTGCTGCCGATTTAGTAAAACCAATAATGCCGGCTTTTGATGATGAATAGTTGATTTGATTGGCATTACCCGATACACCAACTACTGAGCTCATATTTATAATGCTACCCTTGCCTTGTTTCCACATTACTGGCTGCACTGCTTTGGTGAAATTGAAAATCGATTTAAGATTTACGGCAATAACCGCATCCCATTGTTCTTCGCTCATTCTTTTCAATGCACCATCTTTAGTAATACCGGCGTTGTTAACGAGCACATCAATTTTACCAAAATCATTTGCAATGTTGGAAACAACTTGTTGCGTTTCTGCAAAATTTGCTGCATTCGATGCATAACCTTTGGCTTTAACTCCTAAGGCAGTTATTTCTGCCTCGGTATTCTTCATGTTGTCGTCTTCAAACAAATCGGTAAATGCAATATTGCATCCTTCTTGTGCAAAACATAAGGCAATGGCCTTACCAATACCACGCGAGGCACCGGTTATAATAGCAGTTTTTCCTTCTAATAGTTTCATTTTTATTGATTTTTAAGAATGGAGGCAAATGTAACAATAATGAATGTTTATTCAACTTTTTATATACTGAATAGACTAACTTAGGAGCTTTGTGGCTATTTTTATAACTATTTTAAATGTTCTTTCCAGCACTTAATCAGGTGTTTATGCTCTTTGCAAAAACGATAGGTAAACTCAGCCTGCACTTTTCGAAATTTCTTACATTTTATTCGGTATTTTTTTGTGAATTGGCTATAGAAGGCAATAGAAAACAATAGAAGTCTATTGAAATAGCTTCTTAATCTCTGTGTAAACATCGCGTTTGCTGTAATTAAAATAACCTGAAACCCAGGTGAAATATGCTCTTGCTCTCGCATTTCACGGGGTAAATCTGAAACCCAGGTGAAATAGGCTTCTATCGTCGCATTTCACGGGATAAACCTGAATTGGAGCGAAGCGAAATCGAAGATAGGCTTAGCCAAATCAACGGAGTGTAGCGTAGTTAAACCTTTCATCACCCCTTCAGTCTAATTTTCTATACGATAACCTGCCCTCAACATTTCCCCAAAATCTACCTTTAATTCATCTTTTTTTCGATATTTTTGCTTTACATACAATAATTCAAAAACAATACAATGGCAAAAAAGGGCATAGGCGATAAAATTCAAAAAATTAGAGAATCGAGAAATATTGACATCGACGAACTGGCACTGCGTTGTAATCTCGACGAAGAGCAGATACTTCTAATTGAAGACAATAAAATTCTCCCATCGCTTGCTCCTATAATAAAAATTGCACGTTCGTTGGGAGTCAGTCTTTCAACCTTTATCGACGACAGTGAAAAAATGGGGCCGATAGTAACTTTTGCCGAAGAGAAAAATCGTAGCGCCAGCTTCTCAAACAAAAATATGAAAGCACGCTCGCACATGGATTTTTTTTCGCTGGCATGCAATAAGGTAGCACGCCACATGGAGCCTTTCATTATCGATATTAAACCCGACGAAAGCAACGACTACAAACTTTCTTCACACGAAGGCGAAGAATTTGTTTACGTGCTCGAAGGCATCATCGAAATTAATTATGGAAAAGAAGTTTATGTGTTGAATGCCGGCGATAGTATTTACTACGATTCAATTGTAAATCATAACCTGCACGCTTACAAAAACGAAAATGCAAAAATTCTTGCTGTAATTTACACACCCTCATAAAAACAATGCATTATGGAACACATCCCTGTAACATTAGCCGGATTTATTGAGAAAAAAGTATTTGAAAATCCCGAAGAGGTCATCTCAACGTTTAAAGATGAGATTAATGTGTTCAATATTGGAGAGTTAAACGAAAAAGCCACCTTGCTGGCCAAAGGTTTACTGTACAATAATGTGTCGAAAAATACACCGATTGCCCTTATGCTTGCAGGTACTACCAATTGTTTAACCGTAGTTTTGGCTATGGCAAAAATTGGAGCCTTATTGATTCCTTTAAATGCTAATATGAATGACGGACAAATCGTCTCCATTCTTCGCGATGAAAAAATCCACACCATAGGATTTTATGCCGATGATTTTTTAGCGCGGCTGAATAAAATCATCCCCAACTTTGAAGAAAACGAACGTGGATACTTGCGATCGGATAGCTATCCGTACCTGCGAAACCTGGTAACTTTTGGAAGCATAAAAAAACGAGGCATTTTTACGACTCGCGAGCTCATGTTGCTGGGCATGCATTCCGACGATACTGAAGTAGAACTCATGTCCGAGGCCATTTCCCCCGACGACACATTCATTAAACATATTCATTGGGATTCAAAAAATAAAAAATATACCCGCGAAATAAAGCATGGCGAAATGATAACTTCAAATTTCACCATAGCAGCATTGCAAAATTTACTTTTAAGTTTTAGAGACTAATGATGAATATAACCGTAATTGGCTCAGGTGGAGTTGGAGGATATTTTGGTGGACGATTGGCACAAGCCGGGAATAAAGTAACATTTATAGCCCGTGGCCGGCATCTCGAAGCCATAAGAGACAACGGCCTGACTGTAAAAAGTATCAACGGCGATTTTGTTATTAATCCAGCAAAAGTATCCGATAATTACCATTCGGTTTCCAATGCCGATGTGGTGATGGTTTGCACCAAAGCATGGCAGGTAAAAGAGGTTGCAAAAAAAATTGCATCTGAACTCAACCCCGAGGCCATGGTGCTTCCCCTTCAAAATGGCATTCTCGCAGTCGAAGAGCTGGCCGAATATATTCCGAAACAACAAATTGTAAGTGGACTTTGCAGGGTTTTTAGCATGATTGAAAGTCCTGGAGTGATTGTACACAAAGGCATTGAACCTACAATTGTTTTTGGAGAAATCGATAATTCCAAAACAGAAAGGGCAGAAAAACTTCATGAAACATTTGAAAAAGCAGGCATTACGAATGTTTGGGCCAATGATATTCAATCTGAGCTTTGGAAAAAATTTTTGATGATTTCATCGAGTGCCTTATTGGCCGTAACCAATACCAATTACGGCGAACTTCGCTCAATACCCGAAACCCGTCAGTTGCTCGAAGAACTTTTTACAGAAATCTACCAGGTAGGAAAAGCAGCCGGCGTTTGTTTGCCCGATTCTATTGTAGCCAAAACGATGAACGCTGTTGATCATTTTCCACCCGATTCAACCTCGTCGCTTACCCGAGATATTTGGGATGGCAAACCTTCTGAAATTGAGTACCAAAATGGCACAGTGGTAAAATTGGGAAGTAAACTTAATATTTCAACGCCGGTTAACCGTTTTGTATATTTATCGCTTATTCCTACCGAATTGAAATCTCGCAATTAAAAAAACATCAAATTGATACGCGAATGCTTTTAACAAAATAGATTTTTATCTATATTTGGTTCATCCTTTTTACTCATGTAAAATACCACGGTTATGTTAGAAGCATTGATAAAAGAATCCCTCATTACTATTGGAGTTGGAATACCTGTTGCAATTATTATTTTGCGTACGTTGTTCAAAAAGAGCATCGTATTTAGAATAGGTGTTTTGTGGACAAGCAATATCTTTTTGATTACCGTAAACACCAAAATTACCGAAAAATTTCCAGAGCAATATCCGCAATATGTCTGTTTGCCTGTAGGTATTTTAATGACCGCCTTTTTTGTTTACCTGCTATACAGGCAAGTGCAGGGGCGTGTTAAGAAACCATCGCAGTTTGTATTGGCTAATGTTGAAAAGCTTTCAAACGGAGACCTTGATATAAACGATACGGTAACTTTTTTCGATAAACACGAGGATGAATTTACATTGCTAAATCGTTCGATTATGGATTTGGTTTATAAACTTAAAAATATTGTACGCGAAATTAGAACCAACTCCGATAACCTCAAAATGAACAGTCAACAGCTGAGTGCCAATTCGGAGGATTTATCGAAGGGAGCTTCTACGCAGGCTGCTTCGATTGAAGAGCTGTCGGCAACAACCGAAGAAATCGAAAGCATCTTGAACGCTAGTATGGAGCGTGCTACCCAATCAGGCGATATTTCGAAAAAGACCGAAGCCATTATACAGAACTTTGCCAAAAACACCAGGGAGGTTATGCAGGTTCACGATCAAATTGTATCGAAAATATCCATAGTTAATGATATTGCTTTTCAGACCAACATATTGGCACTAAACGCCACCATTGAGGCAGCCCAGGCAGGCGAACATGGACGTGGTTTTGCTGTTGTGGCCGGTGAGGTAAAAAAACTGGCTAATCAAATTAAAGACCTGGCTACCGAAGTAATCGATATATCCGCAAATAGTATTGTCTTATCGAAACAAATTGATTCGGAGATTGCCGATTTGTTGCCGCGCATTAGTGAATCGACCGAGATGATGCAGGAGATTGCCGCTTCGAGTGTTGAACAAAGTACCGGCATTGCACAAGTTAACTTAACGGTTCAGAATCTGAATGAAATTACTCAGCAAAACGCAGCTTCGTCTGAAGAAATGGCTGCCAGTGCTGAAGAACTTGCAGCTCAGGCCGAAGCCTTAAACGAAACCGTTTCTTTCTTCCGATTGGGTAAAAACAGTCAATCAAAACAGGAATCGTGAACCAATGTATAGCCCGCCTGACCCCAGTTGTCGATTGGTGCTGAACCCATAGTTCATGGTAATGATGTTGTTCTGATTATAAATGAGGTTGATTCCCGGGCCAAAAGCTGTATAAAAAGTTTGCTTCTTGGTTGAGAAATATTGTTGATAATCATTTTCGGGAATTTTTTCGGCTGAATAGTTATAGGGTTGCGTTATCGTTGCTACATCGGCAAACAAGGTTCCCGACACTTCAAAATCGAGCATCCACGAGAATTCTACAATTTTAAACCTTGATTCGACATTGCTTAAGGCATAGCCATTGGCCACAATTCGATTTCGTGCGATACCCCGTAAGCTGTAAGCTCCTCCCAACCCGTCTTGGTTTTCGCGGGTATCGAACTGAATAGGCAAAAGATAATGTGGAATTTCGCCACTGGTTTTCGACTGGCTGCTAATTCGGAAAGCCAACGTAAGCCAATCATCCCAAAAGCTGGTATAGAACCGGTAGTTTACAATCCATTTCGAAAACGATTTCTCATTGTTGAACCCCACAGAATATAACCAAAAACTTTCGAGCCAGTGCCCCGACTTTGTATTGCATTTGTTGTTGCGACTGTCGTAAACGAAGCCAATTTTTGAACTCATCGAAGCACCTCCATTCAATTCATGTTTGTCAATAATGCCCCATTGTTCATACAAATCGAAAAGGGTAGGAGTGTTTTGCGCATTCGATTCAAGCCTGAAGTTTCTGCATGTAAGTCCACCCAGAAAATACCATTGCCCGAAAACCTGCTTTTGAACATCCCACCTCAATCGGAGTAGCTTGCGGTTGAGGCTGTAAAAATTCCCCGGTTTTGATAAAGGATCCTGCACATTGTCCTGCGATGCGAAATAAACACTTTCAATACCATTAAATCCATAAAAATCGAGATAACGATCGTGGGTGTAACTTGCTTCAATGTAGCTTGTTGCATTTTTTATGAGGCTGGCGCTTTCGAGCAAGACCTGCAAGTTGAGCGTATTGCTGGTGGTGTAGGTGCTTCTCAAAATAAGGTATTGAGAATAGTCTTGCTGATTTTGCCGAAATTCAAATAAATTGAACACGGCGCCAATTTTTAATCCCAAATCGGCATCGTACGAACATACCGGGATAACACCTGCACGGTAGTGATGCTTTTCGGCGGACTTAGGGTTTTGAGGGAAAACATTAAGTGCACCCAAAAGAATAATGGCAAATAAAATGAATGATCCAGAATGTGTCACAGATTGAAATTTTGACAAAAATAATGCATCGACTCGAACATTTCATTTATTCGAACATGATTTTAGCCTCCTTGTTTATTCTGTTGTTACTACAGGAGTAGCTGCTATAACAAGCAACAATATTGTAGATGGACTATTAAGGTTTTGCGAATTTGTGTAATTATAAGGGAAAATAAAACCCTAAAAGAATTGCATTGTCTGAATGATAAGGAAGACTATCTGTATTAAAAAAAAGCCCGTGCATTATTCTATTAGAGCACGGGCTTTTAATCAAGAGTTTAATTTTTATTTTATCAACTCAATGCTTCGTTTTACAAAAGTATCGAGTGCTTCGCCTTTAAGCATGTTGTTGGCCAATAGAGCTAAATCAACCAGTTGTTTAGCAAGCTTATTGTCGGTACCAAATGCTTTGAGCTTTTCGCGCTTTTCCGATTCGAGTTGAGTTATTGCTTTTGAAACTTCAGTCAGTTTATCTTTTTCTTCTTGTGGAATTTCTTCTTCTTTTTTACCTTCTTTCAGTTTTTCGAGCGATGTTTTTTCATCGGTTTTCTCTTTCAGTTGAGATGAAATGGGTTCCAGCTCGGCAGCCAGTTCCTGGTTTTTGTTCTCAATAACTTCTTTTACCAATGGGTGAGCAATATTAACTACTACGGTGTAATTATCGGGTAGGTTGCCGTACATGCTCATGCCACCTTGTATGGCGCTCATGTCTTTCATTCGGCGCATAAATTCGTTTTGGGTTATAACCATAGGTTGCGCCTTTTCACCTAAATCTTCGAAGGTAACATAATAGCCAGCTTCACCTTGTGGAGTTACCGCGCTGAATACTGTTTCGAGCTCGTCGCGCTCATTTTCGGGCAGGGTTTCTTTCTGACGGTCGTCTTTTTCAATAAGTTTATCAACAACGTCGGAATCAACGCGGGTAAAGCGTTTCTTCGAATCTTCCTGCTCAAATTTGTTAATTAAGGCAGCAGTTAATACGCTGTCGAGTAGCAGTACGTCGTATCCTTTTTCCTTTGCTGCGCTAATAAACGAAAACTGCTCATCCTTGTTGTTGGTGTATAAATGGATAAGGTTGTCGTCCTTGTCTTTTTGGTTGTCTTTGATAATATTTTCGTATTCTTCGACAGTGAAATATTTACCGTCGGTGTTTTTGTACAGGAAGAACTTTTTGGCTCTTTCGGCAAATTTTTCGTTCGACAGAATTCCGTATTCAATGAATATTTTCAGGTCGTCCCATTTCTTTTCGAAGTCGGCACGGTCGTTTTTGAAGATTTCTTCGAGCCGGTCGGCCACTTTTTTGGTAATGTGGTTCGAAATCTTCTTAACATTGTGGTCGCTTTGCAGGTACGAACGCGATACGTTTAACGGGATATCGGGCGAATCGATTACCCCGTGCAGCAGGGTCAAGAAATCGGGAACAATTTCTTCAACATGGTCGGTAACAAATACCTGGTTGCTATAAAGCTGAATCTTATTTTTTTGAATTTCAACCGAGTTTTTCAACTTCGGAAAATATAAAATTCCGGTTAGGTTGAAGGGGTAGTCAACATTAAGGTGAATGTTGAACAGCGGATCTTCAATGCCGGGATACAGTTTGTGATAAAATTCCTTGTAATCTTCAGGTTTCAGATCAGTCGGAGCCTTAGTCCAGGCCGGATTGGTGTCGTTTATAATTAAATCTTTGTCGGTATCAACGTATTCGCCGTCTTTCCACTCCTTTACCTTGCCAAACTGAATTGGTACGGGTAAAAATCGGCAGTATTTTTCGAGTAATTCTTTTACGCGATATTCTTCCAAAAACTCTTTCGAGTCTTCATTTATATGCATAATAATATCGGTGCCAACCTCGTTGCGATCACCCTTCTTTAAGGTGTATTCAGGGCTTCCGTCGCAGCTCCAGTGAATGGCTTCGGCATCATCCTGGTACGATTTCGAAATGATTTCTACCTGGTTACTCACCATAAACGAAGAGTAAAAACCTAACCCAAAATGGCCGATAATAGCCGCTGCATCGTTTTTGTATTTCTCTAAAAACTCGTTGGCACCCGAAAATGCAATCTGGTTAATATATTTCTTAACCTCGTCGGCTGTCATGCCAATTCCGTGATCGGAAACAGTAAGGGTTTTGGCATCTTTGTCAATTTTGACCGAAACTTTCCTGTCTGAAAGCTCTTTGCTGTATTCTCCCTTTGAAGCCAGGGTGCTTAACTTTTGAGTTGCATCAACTGCGTTCGATACAATTTCGCGTAGAAAAATCTCATGATCGGAGTATAAAAACTTTTTGATGATGGGGAACAGGTTGTCACTGCTTACGCCAATTTTTCCTTTTGCCATAGTATTATTTTTTTTATGATATCAATTTTGATTTGCATGCTGAAATTTTTCAGATGCTCCCTGCTTTTCAATAGCTGTGCCATTTGTATTAAACTGTCGTATTGTCATTCTTTGTGAAATTACCATGTCAGTTTTGTCTTTTTTACTCTGCATGAGTTTATTAAACATCAGTCATTGCGCGAACAGCGAAGCAATCTTTACAAATAATTTTTCCTTAACCGGACAACATTGAATACGAATAAAGTCTGAATTCTCAGATCTCACATCTCACCGTCTCACCATCTCACCATCTCACATCTCACCGTCTAAATTATTTTATGTCACCTATAATTAACTTTTTGCCATTCAGTGTGTTTTTTGGGTAGTGTAAAATTCTGATAATTAGTAGAATTTCTGTATTGTAATTTCGAGTTTGTATTTTATTGTTGAAATTGCAATGTGGAAATAGCAATTATCGAGAACAATCTCTTGCGCTTTGTGTTTATATGGTATAAATTTTAAACGATTTTGAACATGTCTGAATTTAAGGTACAAATGCCCAAAATGGGTGAAAGTGTTCAGGAGGCAACCATTACAAAATGGTTTGTAAAAGAAGGGGATACGATTGAAGAAGACGACCTTCTTTTTGAAATTGCCACCGAAAAAGTTGATTCCGAAATCCCTTCGCCTGTCGATGGGGTGGTAGCAAAAATACTTTTTGAAGTTGATTCGGTTGTTGATGTTGGTGAAACAGTTGCCATTATAAAAGTTGATGGCGAAGCCGATGATGACGATAATTCGGCAGACAACCAGGAGCCCGAAGAAATAGAAATGACTGAAGCGAAACCGCAGTCCGGCACGACTGATCAACCGGGTAAAATGGATGAATCGGTTGACAATACTGATGTTGAAACTACGCGGTTTTATTCTCCCTTGGTGCGCTCTATCGCAAAAGAAGAAAATATTTCGATAAAAGAACTTGAGTCGATTAAAGGAAGTGGCGAAAACGGCAGGGTTCAGAAAAAAGATATTTTGGCTTACATCGAAAATGGAGGAGAAGCCAATAAGCCTAAATCTGAAGAAAAGTTGCAGCCCGAATCGAAAACGCAAAAAGAAATGCCAAAAGTGTCTGTTTCGATTGGTGCCCAAGATCAGGTTGTTGAAATGGACAGGGTGCGTAAACTCATTGCCGACCACATGGTGCAGTCGGCTCAAACGGCTCCGCATGTTACTTCGGTGGTCGAAGCCGACGTTACCAACCTGGTATTGTGGCGCAACAAAGTGAAAGACGAATTTCAGCAGAAGTATAATCAGAAACTTACGTTTATGCCGGTATTTACCGAGGCTGTTGCCGCAGCATTGCGCGAATTTCCTATGGTAAATGCCTCGGTCGATGGCGACAAAATGATTCTTAGGGCTAAAGTAAATGTGGGAATTGCCGTTGCCAAACCCGATGGAAACCTGATTGTTCCGGTGATACGCGATGCCGACCAGAAAAATTTGGTAGGGCTTACCAGCTCGCTGAACGATTTGGCCAACCGGGCTCGCAACAATAAATTATCGCCCGACGAAATAAGCGATGGAACGTTTAGCATCACTAATTTCGGCTCGTTCCGAAACATAATTGGAACTCCGATAATAAATCAGCCGCAAGTTGCAATTCTGGCTACCGGTAGTATCGAGAAAAAACCGGCCGTAATGGAAACACCCACCGGCGATGCAATTGTGGTTCGGCACAAAATGTTTTTGTCGCTATCGTACGATCACCGTATTGTTGACGGCGCCCTGGGAGGAGCTTTCCTGCGTCGAATTGCCGACATCCTCGAAGAATTTGATGTTAACCGAAAAATATAAACGAACATGAGCAGCATATATCCTAAGAAATACACCATAAAAAGTGTTGATAAAGAGACACTCGAAAAGTGGTACACTACGCTTGTGGTAGGCCGAAAACTCGATGAAAAAGCACCCAATTACCTCAAACAAGCTATTGGCTGGTCGTATCATGCACCCTATGCAGGGCACGATGGTATTCAGTTTGCCGTAGGGCAGCATTTTGATAAGGAAACCGATCATTTGTTTCCGTACTATCGCGACATGATGACGGCTTTTTCAGCCGGTTTAACAGCTGAAGAGATTATTCTGAATGGTATTTCAAAGGCAACCGATGTTGCCGGCGGAGGACGACACATGTCGAACCATTTTGCAAAACCCGAGTGGAATATTCACAATGTGTCGTCGTGTACAGGCAACCACGATTTGCATGCCGTAGGCGTTGCCAGGGCAATGAAATACTACGAACAAAAAGGAGTTGCTATTACTTCGCATGGCGAATCGTCGTTGTCCGAAGGATATGTTTACGAGGCCATAAACGGGGCTACACGCGAAAAATTACCGGTTATTTTTGTGATTCAGGATAACGGATACGGTATTTCGGTACCCAAAAAAATGCAAACAGCAAACCGTAAAGCAGCGAATAATTTTTCCGGATTTAAAAACCTGCGTGTGATTCACTGCAACGGGAAAGATGTTTTCGACTCGATGAATGCTATGGCCGAAGCCAAAAAGCATGTTCTCGAAAAAGGAGAACCCGTTATGCTGCAGTCCAATTGTGTGCGCATCGAGTCGCACTCGAATTCCGATCGTCACGAGCTGTATCGCAACGAGCATGAGCGAAACTATGTGCGCGAATACGACCCCTTGGCAAAATTACGCCGTATGTTGCTGCGTTACGAACGTTTTACCGAAGATGAACTGGCAAAAATCGAAGAAAATGCCAAGCAAATTGTAAAAGATGCACACAAAAAAGCTATGAAGGCTCCCGACCCCGACCCGAAATCGATATACGATTTTGTGATGCCCGAGCCCTATTTGGCCGAAAAATATCCCGACGGACTACCCAAAGACGGCGAAGGCGAGAAACTTAAATTGGTTGAAGCCATAAACCGCACCTTGAAACAGGAGTTTCGCGAAAACGAAGATACTTTTATTTGGGGACAAGATGTGGCCAATAAAGATAAGGGCGGCGCATTTAACGTAACCAAGGGGATGCAGAAAGAATTTGGCGAGAAACGCGTGTTTAGCGCGCCAATTGCCGAAGATTATATTGTTGGTACCGCCAATGGGATGAGCCGGTTTAACGATAAAATCCGAATTGTAATCGAAGGAGCCGAATTTGCCGATTATTTTTGGCCGGCTATGGAGCAATATGTCGATTCGAGCCACGATTACTGGCGCTCGAACGGGCAGTTTGTACCCAATATGACCATTCGGTTGGCATCGGGCGGTTACATTGGTGGTGGCCTGTACCATTCGCAAAATATCGAAGGTGCGCTGGCAACCATTCCCGGGGTGCGTATTGTGTATCCTACATTTGCCGACGATGCAGCCGGTTTGTTGCGAACATCGATGCGTTCGAAAGGAATGACTGTGTTTATGGAGCCTAAAGCTTTATACAATGCACCACAGGCAGCAGCTCATGTACCCGACGATTTTGAAGTGCCTTTCGGAAAAGCCCGAATCAGGCGACCAGGTAAGGATTTGACTCTGATTACTTATGGTAATACCTTGATTCATAGTTTGCAGGCTGCTGAAAAATTGGCCGACGACGGATACGATGTTGAGGTTATTGACCTCCGTTCGCTTATACCGCTGGATAAGGAAACCATACTCGAGTCGATTAAAAAGACCAATAAGGCAATGGTTGTACACGAGGATAAAGTATTTGCCGGTTTTGGTGCCGAAATTACCTCAATTGTAATGGAAGAAGCCTTTGAGTACCTCGACGGGCCTGTAAAACGAGTGGGTTCGCCCTTTACTCCCGTTGGTTTTAGCCGCATACTCGAAGCCGCTATTTTGCCCAATACCGATAAAATTGTGGATGCAGCTAAAAGTTTACTTAAATATTGAATGTTATGAAGAAGATTGGAATATTTTATAGCTACAACTCGAACAAAACAGCCAAAATAGGCAAGAAAATTGCCGAAGCTTTTGGCCAAAAAAATGTTGAAGAGGTAAACGTTGAAGATGTTACCGAAAAGCAGTTTCTGTCGTTCGATAACATAATTGTTGGGGTACCAACCTGGTTCGACGGCGAGCTGCCCAATTATTGGGACGAGTTTGTACCGGCATTGGAAGACCTCGACCTGAAAGGCAAAAAAGTGGCCATTTACGGCCTTGGCGACCAAAAAGAATACCCCGAGAACTTTAACGATGGAGTAGGTATTTTTGCCGAAATTGTTGAGAATGGAGGGGCAGAGGTAATTGGTTTTACCTCGCGCGAGGGTTATACCTACGAGCATTCGCGTGCCGAACGGGGCGAACAGTTTTGTGGTTTATGCATCGACCAGGAGAACCAGGCCCGCAAAACCCAAAAAAGAATCGACGATTGGGTAGAACAATTGAAAAAGGAATTTCATTAATTCAATCGTACCTTAGATGTTAGACTTTGTAATGAACTAACTGTCAGTAATACAGGTAGTCAATTCAACAAAAACAGTTTATTATTAGTCACTTTAAAAAACATTAACGAACTGTTGTAATTCAGACTTTGTTTTAAATTTTGCTAAAGGCGTACTACGGTACGTCTTTGCTTTTTCAGGCCGAAATGTCTATCGATGAAAGTATTTCTCCGGTTTGAGAATCAACCAAAATCTCCCATGTGTCGGGGTAAAGAGCCCAGCAAACATGAAGCACAATTTGACCTGAACGAACAATGGGAACAATCACTTTTTTGGCCGTATGCCAGTTTGTATCGTTCGATATGGTGATGGTTCTCCTGTTGTGCTCAAAGGTTTTATCAAGGATTTCGTTTTTGGCACCATCTTCATCAAAATTATCGCTACTGGGAACGGTAATATCGGTGTACCAATGTCCCGAAATACCAATTACACCGTTGGGCGAAAGCAAAATCTTCAAGTTGGTGCCCCTTACCTCGAACTGCTCGTATTTTTGTGGTGCTGCCGATGCAATCCATACAGGCGACAACGAGTCGGGGTATTCGGACTTAAATTCGTTATAACTAATACCTTTGTGGGTTGATATGCCTGTAATGGCAATCAGCGAAGTGTCGCTTACATCTGCAAAACTTCCGAAGTTATAAAAACCCTCCAAGGCCAGTTGCTCAATTTTCTCGTATCCGGCATTGAACCTCCAGTTCTCGGCGTCGATGCAATTATCATTATCGATGTCCATTATGGGGTATCCAAACTGGTCGATTAACATGCAACTACTCAAGCCGCTTTGCTCTAATTGTTGCAAAATACGATCGATTTCAGTACTGCTTTTCTTTTCAATTATGGTGGGATATCCCGGTGCAACATCAATATCGTTACCACATGCACTAATAATACACGCAACGGCCATTAAAACAATTAGTTGGAATTTCGTCACTTTTTTCATTTTTAATTCGCTACAACAAATTTTTCGCTAAAATAACGATTGTATGCCATTAAAAAACAAAAATCTTCTAAAACGAAGTATTTAGTCATAAAACTACTGAATTAGTTTGAAAACTAAAAAATTAGTTTTAGCTTTGTTGTGTCCATGGAATAAACTTTTCAAACACTAAACAAATGAGAATAATTGAACCAAAAGGCATGTCGCCTTAATTTCTTAAATATTTTAACTAAAAATGTAGTTGTATAACGAATAAAATAGTTTTATATTTACTTTTTTTAAATGAAGAAACAAAAATGAAGGAACTTACCAAAGCCGAAGAGCAAATAATGCATATCCTGTGGGAGCTGGGCGAAGGCGTTGTAAACGATGTGATTGAGCAAATGCCGGAACCCAAGCCAGCCTATAACACGGTATCGACCATAATTCGTATAATGGAAAAAAAAGGATTTGTCGATCATAAAGCTTATGGTAAAACGCACGTGTATTTCCCACTAACATCGAAAAAAGAATATACCCGCTCGTATATGAAAAATTTTATGGGCAGTTATTTCGGAAATTCGTTTCGGGAAATGGTCTCTTTTTTTGCTAAGGAAGACAAAATGTCGGTTAGCGAAATTGAAGAATTAATGCAAGATATTAAAAAGGATATTGAAGAAGAAAAGCGATGAACTACTTTGTCAATTACATTATCGAAGCGGGTTTAAGTTTGGGGATTTTTACCTTTGTTTACTGGTTTATGCTTCGTCGAGAAACCCGGTATACGGCTACCCGTTTTTACTTGTTGTTTGCCCTGCTTTTTTCAACTTTATTGCCATTTATTACAATAAGGCTGAAAATTTTCGCCTCAACAGCCGGTGAACTGCCAGGTATTGACACAACTCAAGTCAATTTGCTTGAAACGGTTACGGTGTATGCATCGGGGGTACCTCAGCGAATTGGCAACTTGTTTCTTTCGTTCGATTATGCTATGTTGATTTACATTTTGGGTGCTTTTGCCGCATTGTTTGTAATATCGGCAGGTGTATTCCAGCTTTTACGCAAGGTTTCAGTCAATCGTATTTTTCGCCTGCGAAAGGTTCGCCTGGTAGTTTCGGACAAAGAATTTTCGCCGTATTCCTTTTTTAATTTCATTTTTATTTCCAACACATTAACCAAACAGGAAAATTGGAAATCGATGGTACAACACGAGTTAGAACATGTTCGTCAGGGGCATTCGTTCGATGTGTTGTTTGTTGATGTAATGATGGTTTTCCAGTGGTTTAACCCTTTTTACTGGATGATTCGCCGTATGGTGCGCGAAAATCACGAGTTTTTGGCCGATAAAGGCGTACTGAAACTTGGATCTATTTCGGCAGCGCATTACAAAAAATTATTGCTAAGCCAGGCCATTGGCGGCTCACCCGTAATGACAAGTAATTTTTTCAGTATTAAAACCATTAAAAAACGATTTAAAATGATAACGAACAATAAAAACAAAAAATTCACAGCCTTGCGTTACAGCATTGGCGTGGTAGTGGCATTGGCTCTTACTGTAATGTTTGCCTGCGAAAAGTACGAAGCAGAAAATGAAATGCTTAGCGAAAACATTATTTTTAAAGGAGGACTGATTAGCCAGGAAGAATTTGAGCAGATGGAAATATATTATATGCAATTCAATGATATCGACCGTTTAGATGCACTTTATCTCTATCCCGAGTTAAAAGAACATTTAACTGCAGATACGTATTCAGTTGTGTTTGAAGAAGGCGATCCTTCAGCTTCTGAAATTATGAATAAGCTTGGTTCGTTAAAAAACTTTTCTGTTAGTATTAATAGTTCGTCAAAACCAATTGATATTTTAGAAGATGATCGTCAAAAAAGCAATGTTTCCTCTAACGGTGAAGAAGTGTTTGCAATTGTAGAAGAAATGCCTCAATTCCCGGGTGGAGATATGGCATTACTGAATTACATCAAAGACAATGTTGATTACCCTTCTATTGCAATAGATAATGGTATTGAAGGCAAGGTGTATGTGTATTTTGTGATAGGTAGCGATGGCGTTGTATCTGATGTTAAAATTGCCCGTGGTGTCGATCCAAGCCTCGATGCCGAAGCCCTTAGGGTCGTAAGCTCGTTGCCTAACTGGGTGCCGGGGAAACAGCGTGGCGAGAATGTGGCAGTAAGTTACAACATACCTATTAATTTTTCATTACAAGAACAATAGTACGTTAGATTTCAGACATGAGATATGAGACTTTGTTTGTAATAAGTTAAATACCCGCCACTTCGATGATTAGATTAGTAAAATGCAAGCGGTTTATTGTTAACAATATAAAATTCGCAACGAACTATTGAATAATATTCTGCACTTAATTTCAATAGTTCGTTAAAATTTTTGGTTCTACTGCAATTATAGTGGATAAAGATATCAAATGTTGCATTGTTAGCCTTAAAAGATTGATAGCCTTTGGCAGATTGAAAAAGATTGAATTGAAAAAGATTGAATTGAAAAAGATTGAATTGTGCAGGAATAAACTTAGAATTTTCAATCTCCCATCAATCTTATTCAATCACTCATCAATCTGGTATGATAAACAATTCTTACAACCTGTTTTTATCCATAAAAGTACAGTCGCTTCATGTTTTTAATTGACCGACATTGAGTTGTTTATATTGTATTGGCTTGATTGTCTAAATATTTTGCAACTAGTTTGTTTCCAATAAAGTCTAACGTCTCATGTCTAAAAAAATAACATACTATTGTTGCAATCAAGATCTAATGTCTCAAGTCTTTTGTCTAACGTACTATTAAATTTGAATATGAAACGATATTTTTTTATACTGGGGTTCTTATTGGCTTCTTTTTGGGCTTTTTCACAACATCGAATTGAAAAGCTGTTTTACGAAAACGACTACGAAGCCGTGTTGTCGGTTTTAGCTCCCAAAGTGAATGAAAATAAAGCCGGTGAAAATGAATTAATGATGGCATCCAAATGTTATTTGGCTGCTTTTCAATACCCCGATGCAGCCTTTTGCTTCGAGAAGATTCTTGCAAAAAGTAGTGGAAATATACAGGCTCGCGAAGGCCTGGCGGATGTGCAGGTAATAATAGGACTTAAAACTGAAGCTTTGCAACATTATGCTTTGTTACCCCTTTCGTCAAAATTCGATTCGTTGCGTGTTTTGGGCAAAAAGGCTTCTGTTTTAATGGATGTAAACAACTACGATGAAGCAGCCGGTTTATACGCTCAATTGCTTACGCTCGATAGTGCTAATGTGTTTTTTTGTCGCAGGTTAATGATGGCCAGATACAAGCAAAAGCAATACATGTCGGTTGTTGAGCAATATACCGACACCTCGCTTTGTGCCGAATGTAAGGCCGAAGCCGAAGTAAAAATGATGGCAGCCGATTCGTATTCGAAATTTGGCGATTATATTCATTCTCTCGAATTGCTTAGTGAGATATTGGAAAACGATTCTATTTACATTCCGGCTCTTTCAAAAGCAGCTAACATTCATTTTTCGACTTATAAAAACTACGAGGATGCGGTGGTTTTGTACCGAAAGATCAACCAACTGGAGAGCAAATCTAATCCGTTTCATCTTCGAAACCAGGCAATATGTGAGTATTTTACCGGGAACAGTGAGTTGGCTGCTCCTATGCTCAATTCGCTGATTACCGAGATTCAGAACGATGCTTTTATTCCGTTTTATGCCGGTTTGGCTTATAAGAATATTCGCGAGTTTGATAAATCGCTCGAAATGCTCGAATTGGCTACCGAAATGGTAGTTCCTGCTTATGCCGGCGATATCTTTCATCATTTGGGGCGGGCTTATTCATCGCAGCGTGAGTTTGAAAAAGCAATTGAAACCTATAAAAAAGTGTTGGGATACGATGCGTCGAACTACCAGGTTTTGTACGACCTTGCGGTTAGTTACGAAGAGTATAACCTAAATCGTAGTGTGGCGCTGGGGTATTACAAGCTTTACCTCGACGCTTGTCCAAATGTGAAAGCTCCTGATTACCGTTATGCCGAAAACCGGGTAAAGCGTATTAACGAAGAATTGTTTTTCGAAGGAGAAGACTGATTTTTTACAAAATCAATTCTCCTTTTCCTTGCCGTAGTATTTCAAATTCATCGTTGGTACAATCCACAATGGTCGATACTTCGTTGTCGCCATAACCTCCGTCAATTATAGCATCTACAGCGTCGGCGTATTCTTCGTGTATCAGTTCGGGGTCGGTCATGTAAGCTTTTATCTCGTCGGTGCTATGAACCGAAGTCGAAAGAATGGGGTTGCCCAGTTCTTTTACAATTTGAGTAATGATGTTGTTGGCCGGCACCCGAATACCTACTGTTTTTTTCTTGCCGTTAAAATAGCGGGGTACTTTGTTGTTGGCTTCGAGTATAAATGTAAACGGACCTGGCAGGTTGCGCTTCATTAATTTAAAAACATGGTTGGGGATAGGCTTGCTGTAATCCGACAAATGACTTAGGTCGTGACAAATAAACGAAAAATCCGATTTTTCAACTTTTTGGCCTTTCATGCGGGCAATTTTTTCAACTGCTTTGGCATTCATTATATCGCAGCCAAGACCGTACACCGTGTCGGTAGGATAAATTATAATTCCTCCTTTTTGTAAAATTTCTACTATGTCGATTACCCGGTTTATGTCGGTATCTTTTTCGTAAAGTTTAATGTATTCGGCCATATTCACAGGATTGATTACGGCAAAATTAGTATTTTAAACTTAACGCCTCCAAAATGAGGGTGAAAAGAGAACAATGATGGTAAAAAGTTCGAGTCGGCCAAGCAACATCAGAAACGACAGAAACCATTTTCCGGCGTCGGTTATATGAGAAAACGAAGCCGAAGGGCCAACAGAGCCAAGTCCGGGACCGATATTACCCAACGAGGTTGCAACTGCACCAAAAGCGGTTTCAAAATCGTCAACAAACATCATAAAAGCCAAGGTGCTGATAAAGAATACAATAATGTACAAAAAGAAAAATGCCAGTACATTGGTGATTATTTGCTGGTTAACCGATTTTTTGTTGAACCGGACCGGGATAATGGCATTGGGGTGTATTAATCGGCGTAATTCGTAATAGGTATTTTTTATAAGCAGTACAATACGCATAACTTTTATCCCACCACCGGTCGATCCGGTTGATCCACCCACAAAAAAGAGCATTAGGATAATGGCGGTAAGAAATGGAGTCCATAACAGGTAATCGCTTGTGGCATATCCTGTTGTGGTGATTATCGAGACGGTTTGAAACAGTGCATCGCGAAAGGAGCGTTCAATGCCCAAACCGGAGGTGAGTACTAAGCCGAAGCTGAGAATAGCCGTTGCTGCACCAATAAAAATGAGGTAAAATTTGTATTCTTCGTTTTTGAACATTTTTTTAGGTTTGCCGGTAAAAGCAAAGTATGATAACGAA
>JAFGGY010000003.1 GCA_016930365.1 Prolixibacteraceae bacterium
GGCAAAAATGGCAAAAGAACTGGCAGAATCGGAATATGAGAAATACCGTAAAAACAGGATTGACATTGAAGATGTGCAGGAAATGAAGGAGCTTGAAGAAGGACTAAAAAAACTGGAAAACAAAAAGAAAAAAAAGTAATATGGTGCCAACACACACCATCCCTTCGCTGCAAGGCACATTGGCAAAACGCACGAAGCCGACGCTAAAACCATCCCGAAAGCTTTCGGGATTGCCAAAGAGCCTTCCAGCCCTTCCCACTCCGACGCAGACACAAAACAACAATTGCGGTAAAATTGAAAATAACGAATACAAAACATGATAAAAGCCGGGCATATAACAAATTAGGAATTGCATTGCGGGGTTAGTGGTGTGTCGTTCGCCGGATTCTCGCAACATCGTTCCGTCCTGCCGGACAGGAACGAGCTCCGAAATCCGCAACGACAACTTACAAGTGACCGCCATAAGCATTTGTAACGGCAGATAGTGACGCAACCACGAAAACCGGCACGTTTCATACCGCAACCCGTTCAGACTTAATTTCAAGAAAAATTGAAAAACAGATAGTTACCTGTATTTTTAAAATAAATAAACTGTTTTAGATAGTATCATATGATACTATCTAAAATTTAATTAATGAAACCACCATATAAATAACTGGAAAGATTTTAAAACTTGTCGTTTCGATTTCAGAGAAAATTGGCGAGTTAAAATTCTTTACATTTAAGCAAGCCACCGATAAAATTAAGAAAGATAAACAGGATTAAAACTATTCATTCATCGCTCTATATTGAAGGAAACACATTGACAATTGAGCAAATTGCAGCAATTGTTGAAAATAATAGAGTGATTATAGGGCTAAATCAAACAGGAGAAAAACAATTTTTTTTCCTCCTGTCTGGTTCAGATGAATCTATAAGTGTCCGCAAGAAAACCCTTTTTTTTCAAAGGCTTTGATAAGAAAACTTTGTGAACAAAGTTTGTGAGTTTAATTAGCCAGAAGTCACGAAGTTCATCGTAAAGACTGGCAAGTATGATGAGCGCAATGCAGTAATCGGAGTTTTCTTGCAAAGACTAAATATTAGGATATTATCTTTCATTATGCACTTTCTCTTTCGATTTTCGATAAGATAAAACTGCTAAGTAAAATTTCGGTGATGTAATGCTTCTGTTTGTTTTTGTCTTCGTATTGGCGATAGGTGAGTTTGCCTTCGATAGTAGCATTATTTCCTTTTTTTAGGTGCTGTTCAACCAAGTCAGCTTGTTTGCCCCAGGCTACAATGTTGTGCCATTGGGTGTCGGTTGTTTTGTTGCCCTTGGCATCGGTGTAAGTTTCATTGGTTGCAAGGGTGAACTTGGCTAGTTTTTTTCCACTTTCAAATTTTACAATTTCGGGGTCAATTCCTAAGTTGCCCACTAACTGTACTCTGTTCCTTAAAGTTGTCATAATAATAAGTTTTAATTGTGAATACTAATTTTTCGATGGAACAAAGTTGATACACAATGCAAGTATAAGTCGGTATTTAAGCATTTAGAGTTGTTTGTTTTTCGTTTAAGTTCGTTTGTAAGTGTTTAAAAATGATTATATATTTGTCTGTCTGATCATTATAAAAACATCACCATGAACAAAAAACGTTTATGCCCCGTATGTGGAGAACCCATTTTAGGCCGAATCGATAAGAAATTTTGCTCCGACCAGTGTCGAAATACCTTCAATAATCGCCGTTATAGCTCGTCAAACAGCCTGGTGCAAAAAATTAACCGGACACTCAAAAAGAACTATTCAATCCTTTGCAAGCTTAATAGTACTGGTAAAACCAAAGTTTCACGCTCGAAATTACTGCACGAAGGCTTCGATTTTAATTACTTTACCAGTATTTACGAAACCCAGAAAGGGAACGTGTACAAAATTTGTTACGATGAGGGATATTTACCCTTAAGCGATGATATGGTTTTGTTAATTCATTGGAAGGGTGAATTTTGATTGTCTTAATAGATAGTTGGCTGCAAGCAAAAAGCATGTGTTTTAACTTAAGCATTTACATGTATTGAAGGTTTATTAAAAATTTGAAAAGTAATACTCATGTAATCCTTTACTAACCTTACAGCCATCCGTTTTATGCTGTAAACTCCATCTTGAAAGAAGGTGCTAAATAACATATCTGTATTACATAAAAATTGCATGTGATTAGTTATCTATTCTCTTAAAATTCCATACATTTGACTTGAGTTTCTCGATTTTCATAGAAAAGTGTCAAGAAACCCCACTTAACTAAAAAACATATATTTATGGAGAGTCAAAATTCCCATTTACATCCAAAACACAAAATCGCAATTCTTATCGAGTCTGATTTCTACGAAAACGAAATTTTTTACTACAAGTACCGTTTTGCCGAAGAAGATTTCGAACTGCATTTTTTATCGCGTCTTTGGGGGCAGGAACATCTTACTTTTTATGGACACGAGTACAAAGCCCCAATGGATTGCCGGGAAAGCTTTGAAAACATGAGCGACGAAGAGCTCAATTCCTATTCTGCAATAATTATTCCCTCGGGAATGGTGGCCGACCGCCTTCGTTATACCGAAGACATTAACAAATTGCCTCCTGCCGTTGAATTCATGAAACGCGCCTTCGCTCAAAAAAACATCATCAAAGGAATTATTTGCCACGGCCTATGGTTGCTTGCACCTGCAACCGAACTCGTAAAAGGTCGTAAACTGGTTTGCCACAACAACCTTCTGGGCGATGCTAAAGCCTATGGTGCCGTGTATGTAAATAACGATGTAGTGATTGACAACGACCTTATTACTGCCCGAGCTGGCGATTACGCGCATTTGCTTGCAAAAGAAATTATTAAACAATTAAATAAGTAATTAAACTTAAATACCATGTTTATATTCAGCAAAAATGTCAAGAAAATTGACATGGGAGCCGGTGTTGTACGTCAGGATTTAGCCAATGGAAAAAATTTAAATGTTTTGCACTGGAACATGTCCGACGGAAGCGAAGTAGCCATGCATACCCACAGTCAGGAGCAATTCGGACTGGTTATTAAAGGTGGTTTCGAAATGATTATTGGCGATGAGAAAAAAATACTCTCAGCCGGCGATGCCTATGTTGTACCACCCGATGTTCCCCACTCATTTGTAGCAATTGGCGATACCGAAGCCATTGACGTATTTAGCCCTCGCAAAGAAGATTTTCCCTGGAAAAAATAATCTAATCCACTAAATTTTATAAAGTTATGACAAAAAAAGTACTGATTTTAGCAACAAATTATGGTACATGGGGTGAAGAATTACAAGCCCCTTGGGATGCATGTAAAAAAGCGGGATTTGATGTAACACTGTCAACACCGCTGGGGAAAAAGCCACTACCATTGGCGGTTAGTGTTGATCCCGACTTTGTTGATCCCATCATCAATTTTAAAGTTAATCCTCCCGAAGTTTGCAAACGAATTAAAGAGTTAACAGATGGAAACGAGTGGTCAAATCCCCTAAAATATAAGGATGCAAAAATGGCTGATTACGATGCACTTGTACTAACAGGTGGATTGGGCGCGATGATTGATATGTGCAATAACTGGGAAGTTCATAGGTTGATAATGGAAGCATATCGCAGCGATAAATTAATTGGATCTCTTTGTTATGCAGTTACAGCTTTAGTTTTTTGTCGCGACCCGAAGAATGATTACAAAAGCGTTATTTATGGTAAAAAAATTACGGCTCATCCACGTGCTTGGGACTTTTATGGACCTGGTTGGGATTTTACCTATGATTTATATGGCGCAACTCCCGATAACAATGGAACAGATGTACACACACCCGGTTTTCTTTGGCCGGTAGAAGATTTGGTTCGTGATGCGGTAGGTCCCAATGGCGCTTGTATAGCACGTATAAATGCTAACAGGGAAGACCCTGAGGTGCATTTCGACTGGCCTTTTGTTACTGGTACCTCGGTTGAATCATCCATAGCATACGGAAATAAAATTGTAGAAGTTTTAAACAATATTAAATAAGTTATGACAAAAAAAATATTAATGGCTGCCACCAATTTTGGTGTTTGGGCCGAAGAATTGCAAGCTCCTTGGGATGTTTGCCGTAAAGCTGGTTTTGATGTTACCTTAGCTACCCCGCAAGGAAAAAAACCACTGCCTCTTCAAATTAGTGTCGATCCCGATTTTGTTGACCCAATGTTGGCTGCAATTCCGGGTGCAAATCCTAAAGTAAACCCAAAATTTGTTTGCGACCGTACCAAAGAACTGGTTATGGGCGACGAATGGGCGCATCCTATTAAACTTTCTGAAGCTAAAATGTCGGACTACGATGCAATTGTGGGTACCGGAGGTTTGGGTGCTATGATGGACTTAGCTCCTAATAAGTATTTCAAAAAGCTGATTATGGAAGCTTATAATACCAACAAACTTATTGCTACACTGTGTTATGCAACCGCAGCTTTAATTTGGACACGAAACCCATACGATGCGTACAACAGCATTATTAAAGGCAAAAAAGTAGCTTGCCATCCCAGAGCTTGGGATTTTGAGGATAACGTAACACTTGAACTGTGGGGCGCTACCGAAGACAACAAGGGAACCGATGCCGTTTATGCCGGTTTCTTATATCCTCTCGAAGATATCGCACGCGATGCTGTAGGTCCCGGCGGACTTTGTATTGGCGACCCCGATGCAACACGCGATAATCCACGGGTAATGTTCGACTGGCCTTTTATTACCGGCAATTCGGTTGAATCGTCGATTGCTTTTGGCGAAAAAATCGTTGAAGTTTTAAATGCAATGTAAATCATATAAGAGAAGCAGGTTTAACGCTTGCTTCTCTTTTTTCATCTCTTAATAAAATAACACATGCCCGCAATTACTGTACAAAGTCTCGAACTTAGAGACGACCAAAAAAAGGAAATTGCAGAAAAGTTTATTCAAATTTTTTCTGAAGTTTCCAATGTGCCTAAAGATAGAATCTATCTTTTTTTTGATGGCTATACGCTTGATAATGTAGCTGCCGACGGGATTCTTTTTTCTGAACGCCCGCCAAAAACAGCCCGTGGAAAATTCAACGAACCCAAATAAGTTTCAATGTTATGGATGTTAATCAAACCATTGTAAAAATTCTTGAAGATGTTGGTGTTGACCATGTTTTTGGTGGTAGCGGACAGGTAAATGCAACCATGCTTTTATCGTTGCGCGATTCGAAAAAGATTAAAACCGTAATAATCCGTAACGAACAAGCCGCCTCGTTTATGGCCTGTGGCTATACAATGTTCAATCCTGGCAATTTAGGCGTTTGTTTTGCAACAGGTGGCCCCGGTGCTTTCAATCTTTTTTCGGGAATGGCTGTGGCTTATTCCGATTCGCTACCGGTGCTGGCTATTACAGGCTATACCTCGAAAAACCAACGCGGCAAAGGGGCATTAAACGAATCGACCGGCTTGAGCCGTACGCCCGATTCGCACGCAATGTTCTCGGCTACGACCAAAAAATCGTTCATCATTGAAAACCCCGACGATACCTGCGACATACTGGAAGAAGCCATCAATATTGCATTTAACGGCCGGCCCGGACCTGTTCACATCCATGTGCCCAAAGATATTACTGTGGCACAGGTAACCAATTATCGTAAGGTTAAAATTAATATCGAAAAAGTAAATCCCGCACCCGGGCAAATCGACCAAACAGTTGGTTTGTTAAACGAAGCACTCATTCAGAATAAAAAAGTTTTAGCCATAGTGGGCTATGGCGCAATCCAGAGTCATGCAAAAACAGAGCTCCTTGAACTAATTAACTCCTTTAAGGTTCCGTTTACACAAACCATGGATGCCAAGGGTTTTTTACCCGAAAATCATCCTTTGTGCCTGGGAATATACGGTACCTCGGGCGATGAAGCTGCAAACCGTTATTTCGATGAGGCTGAGATTGTTGTGGCAATGGGAAACTCCTTTGCACAAAATGCCACTTTTGGATTTAAAGCCGATATTTTTAACGATAAAAAATTAATCCATATCAACATTGACCCGGCCGAAATTGGGAAAGTTTATCAGCCCGATATTGCTGTTGTAAGCGATATTAAACCGGCACTGCAACAAATAAACCAAAAGCTTAAAACATTAAACACTAAGGCATTATCGCATGAGTTGCCCAAAGGTCGGTATTACGATTTGGCACCCGTAGTTCAAAAAGCAAACGGTAAGATACATCCCGGCGACATGGTGCGGATTTTATCCGACAACCTGCCCGAAAATGCCATTGTTATGGGCGATGCAGGCTCGCACATGCTTTGGTTAAGTTGTTATTTGAAACTCAGCGGAAATCAGCGTTATCAGAATCCGGGCTCGTTTGGCCCTATGGCAAGCCATACCAACGGTTGCCTGGGGGTAAAATGTGCCAACCCCGACAAGGTGGTAATTTCGGGTTCGGGCGATGGTTGCTACCAAATGGCCGGCTTCGAATTAATGACAGCCGTACAAAACAATATCCCGGTGGTTTGGGTAATATTTAATAACGGCGAATTTAATGTTATTAAAAAGTTTTTGCTCAACATGATGAACGACCAGGCTTTTATGCAATTCGACAATCCCGATTTTGTAAAATATGCCGAAGCATGTGGAGCAACCGGATACCGTGTTGAACGTATTGATGATTTTGCACCTGCACTGCAAAAGGCCATTGCATTAAATAAGCCTGTATTAATCGATGTGCTTGTCGATAGCGAGGTTTATCCGCCATTTGCCTTAGGAAAAGTGTAATTATTTTAATAAAGCATACATCTGAGTTTTTGATTTATAAAATAATAAGATGAAGAAAGAAAACATACCTGTCAATGATGCAATAAACTCAGTTCCCGACAGCAGTTTTATTGGCCGATTAAGAAATTGCACCCAGCTAATTTTTGATTTGCCTACCGAAGCTCAGTGGGAATTTGCATGCAGGGGGGGTACAACAACCGGTTTCAGCAACAATACCGAATGTTCAAGTGCTGTAAAAGATGATAATTATATTGAAAATAACTTAGAACCAATTGCTTTCTATGGTGGTAACTGGAACTGGCAAGGCGAAGAAACTGAAAAAAGCCGCGAAGCAGGTAGCAAATTGCCAAATGCATATGGATTATACGATATGCACGGACAGCTTTGGGAATTTTGCCTCGATTGGTATGGCGATTACCGCCCCGATGACACCGTTAACCCTATAGGAGCATTAAAAGGCAATCGCCGTGTTTCGCGTGGTGGCAGTTGGCATGCATGGCCTGCTTTATGCCGAAGTGCAAACCGACATTTTGAAAGAGGTAAGTTTTTGGGACAAGGATTTAGAATAGCTTGTTTAAATTCTGAAAAAATTCCTGATAATGCCAATTACATCGTTGTGAATTTAAACACCGATTCATCAAAGTATGCAATTGAATACAAAAACTCAATTCCCGATATCCAGGAAAACAAAGAATACAAAAAGTCAAAAATTGTATTAAAAAGAATCAAAGCCGGCACCTTTACCATGGGGGCACCTGTTTCTGAAACAGGTCGTGATGACGATGAAACACAACGAGAAGTAACTATAACCGACGATTTTTTCATTGGTGTTTTTCACGTTACCCAAAAACAATGGGAACATGTTATGGGCTTTAATCCCAGTACCAATAAAAAAGATTGCTACCCGGTTGAAACCGTGAGCTGGCAAGAGGTTCGTGGCGGTTTTTGGCCTGTAAAACCCAATGCCGAAGATTTAAAACAGTCATCGTTCTGTGGAAAACTACAAAAAATAACAGGATTATATTTTAATCTTCCATCCGAAGCCCGCTGGGAATATGCTTGCAGAGCCGGCACTAAAACCTCATACAACAACGGGAAAATGTGCCTTACCGATAAAACAGGCGAAAATGTTATTGACCCCAACCTCGAACCAATTGCTTTTTACAGCGGGAACTGGAATTGGGAAAAAGAAACCAGCAACCCCGCCTTAAGAAGCGTTGGAGGTAAGGAACCCAATAATTGGCAACTATACGATATGCTTGGAATGTCGTGGGAATATTGCCTCGATTGGTACGGCCCCTACACCAACGAAACGGTCGACCCGAAAGGTCCCGATTCAGGCATAAAACATGTGTGCCGTGGTGGAAACTGGCATGCATGGCCGGCAATTTGTCGCTCGGCTAAACGCCAAAAGGCTCGTGGTGCTTTTGGGGGTCAAAGTTTACGTATTATTTGCGAAACAGAAAACATTCCCGAAACAACTCAGTGTTTAATTGTTGACCTTGAAAATTTAAATTCAGAAGGAAACATCCCGGTTACGTTTCTTGATGATATGCCTAATGATTTATCATCCAACAATTTGTACAAAACAAAACTCTTGTTACTCAAAAGAATACCTGCCGGAAAATTTGTTATGGGAAGTGATGAAAATGAAATGGCTCACTTCCCCGATGAAATGCTCCACGAAGTAAGGCTAAGCAAAGACTTTTTTATTTGCCCATTCTTGATAACTCAAAGTCAATGGGAAAAAGTTATGGGCTATAACAACAGTATCACTAAACATCCGCTATTGCCAGCCGATAATATGGACTGGGAAGAATGCAGCCCCGATAATAACACACTTTAAATTATAATTATGAAAAAACTAAATAAAACAGACCAATTATTCCAAAAATTCAGGATTACAGGCGGTTTTGCCGAATATTTTTACGAGAACCGGGGTGCCGTGTGCATCAATAATAAGTGGGCTTACATCGACCAAAACGGCGATATTGTGATTCAACCCGAATACGAAGCTGCAAAAATATTTTGCGAAAATTCGGCTGCTGTTATGAAAAATGGCAAATGGGGCTGGATTGATAATCTTGGAAATAAAGTTATCGATTTTCAATACGAAAAAGTGCTTGGCTTTTCTGAAGCAAGGGCTGCTGTTTACCAAAATAATAAAGCAGGGGTAATTGATAATCAGGGAAAAATAATTGTACCCTTTGAATACGACGAAATAGGTGTTTTTAACGAAGGGCTGGCTCCTGTGAAAAAAGGCGACCTATGGGGCTTTATTAATCAAAACGGCGAAATAGTGATTGATATTAAATGGAATCGACCAAAAATTTTGTTGGATATGTTGTATTACATGTCGTTTACCGAAGGGCTTGCCTGTGTGCAGGTTAACGGCAAATGGGGATTTATAAATACAAAAGGCGAAATGGTTGTTGAGCCTGTTTACGACAGTGTTTATCCGTTTTCGGAAGGCTTAGCTGCCGTGTGCAACGATATGAAATTTGGATTCATTGATAAAACAGGCAAACAGGTTATTCCTTTGAATTTATTTGCCGGACTGCTGTTTTCCGAAGGCTTGGGCGGTTTTATTGGTCAAAACATGAAATGGGGGTTTTTAGACCCTACAGGGAAAGTAATTATTGAACCTTTATACGAGCAGGTACATCCATTTGGAAGTGGCATTGCAAGTGCAAAATTAAATGGCAAATGGGGCTATCTCGATACAAACGGTAAATTTCTGGTCGAACCAAAATTCGATATGTCGTTTGGTGTATTCGACAATGTTACCTGTGCTGTTCTAAACGGCAAAAGGCAATACATGACAGGCGACGGAAAAATTTTATTTGTTGAACCCTAAAATTGAAGATATGCTAAATCAACATCTCGAAAAAAGACTAAAATTGCTGGGCGGTTTGCCATATTTCAATTACAATGGTTTAGCCCCAATAGTGCAAAATGGTAAGTGGGGCTTCATTACTCCCGATGGTCAATTCGCTATCGAACCTCAATTCGATAAAGTTTTCTTCTTTACCGAACAAATGGCCGCAATAATGGACAAAGGTAAATGGGGCTTTATCGATTCTGACGGAAACTTAATTATTGAGCCCCGCTTTGCCGATTCGCATATGTTTTTTGAAGGTCTTGCCGGGGTAAAAGACAGCAAAAGCCAAAAATGGGGCTTCATTAACACCAAAGGTCAATTTCAAATTGAACCCATATATGACATGGTTACCGGCTTTAGCGAAGGATATGCTTCTGTGAAATCGGGCGAATACTGGCAAATTATTGACAAATCCGGAAATAAACTTACCGATGAAAAATTTGAAGATTTAAGTGTTTTTGCCGAAGGATTTTGCTTTTACAAGAAAAACAATCTGTGGGGAGTACTCGACAATACTGGTACTTTAATAATAAATCAGAAATACAAAGACTTTAAAGAACAAACAAAACTATTCTATTTCTATTGCGAAAACTCCGCTCCGGTATGCATTAACGGAATATGGGGGTTTATCGGCCACGATGGCAATTGGATGGTTGAACCTCAGTTTTCAATGGCAAATGTTTATTCCGAAGGATTTGCCGGAGTTGTAAAAAATGGTTTGTGGGGTTTTATTGATGAAAAAGGTAAAACCGCTATTGATTTTCAGTTCGATTCTGTTTTGGTTTTCACCGAAGGGTTATGCGGTTTCTCGAAAAATAAAAAATGGGGATACATCGACCGTACGGGCAAAATAGTTATCGATGCGGTATTCGACATGGCTCTGGGGTTTTCGGGAGGCATTGCATACACCTTGAAAGACAACACCATAGGCTTTATTGACAAACAAGGCCAATATGTTTGGAAAAACCAAAAATCATCTTCATCATGAGTACTAAATTCAAATTTCCCGATACCGGTATTTATCGTTGTTTCGACGAAGCTGGAAAAATAATTTATCCCGATAATGACCACTTTTTGGCCCAACAAGATGGCAAAAATGCCCTGCACCCATTAAGTTTTTCGTTTTTGACGAATAATAATAATGAGGCTGCCAAAAAAACTGAAAAATGTGTAAAAGACAATAATACCGGGCTAATATGGGAAATAAAATCAACAAAAGAGTCGGATATAAATTATGCCGAAAATAAATATACGCAGCACGAGGCTGCCAATGATTATATCGACAATTTGAATAAAGAAAAGCATGGGGGATTCGATGATTGGCGCTTGCCAAACAAAGACGAACTCCGTTCAATTATTGATTATGGCCGAATGAACCCGGCAATCAATACCGAATATTTCCAAAACATAAAAATTGGTCTGTATTGGTGTGCCAATACCTATCAAATGCAAGATTGTATGGGCTGGGGCATTTTTACCGGATTTGGTAGCGCTACAGCGGTCAGCAAACAAGCCAAACAATATGCTATTGCCGTTAGGGGTGGATACAACAGCGAATTTGGGAAATGCAACAACTCACGTTTTGAAGATAATGGTGATGGAACGGTTAGCGATAAAACAACCGGTTTAATGTGGCAAAAGGGCGATAACCCCCGGATGAACTGGTTCGAAGCGTTAAAGTTTTGTCAAAATTTTGAACTTGCCGGGTATTCCGACTGGAGATTGCCCAATATCAAAGAGCTTAATACCATTTTAAACTTAAACAGAACTGATGGCTGGTGGTATTATAAAGACTTTTTCCCGGTTGATAATCTTGTACCTCCATTGCTTCATTATTTTTCATCGAGCATTTTTAACGGCGATTTTGTGTGGGTAACAAACTTCAATTACGGTTACGACGGATATTATGCCGGAAAAATGTCGCCCTTATTGTTCAGGGCTGTACGAAATATTGAGGAAAGACCAGCCACTCCGGCTTTTAAACTTCCCGACACCGGTCAAATAAAATGCTTCGATGATAAGGGAAATTACCTAAAATCAACAAAAAATTCTTTGTTTGAAGGACAAGACGGCGACTTTGTCATTCATCCGGTTTCGTACAAAAAAGCCGGTTACGGTGGCATCGATTTGGATGATAGTTTATCCCCAAAAAATGAATGGCTTATTACTAAAGACGTTAATACCGGCTTGATGTGGGAAATAAAATCGGATAAAAATGAAGCTATAAATCCCGTTAATGAAATATATAATCTTAATGAAGCATACGAATTCATCGATAAGCTGAACAAATACAGCTATGGTGGTTTTTCCGACTGGCGAATGCCTAATCGCGAAGAATTGCGTTCGATAGTGCTTTACAACGATGAAATTCCGGCAATCGACACGCAGTTTTTCCCCGATACTCAAACCGATTTTTATTGGTCAAACAATAATTATGCGCCAAATAAAAATATGCAATGGGGCATCTATTTTGGTTATGGATGCAGTATTTGCTATTCAAACCATAAATTCTACCCGGTTCGTGCTGTAAGAGGCGGATTCAATCCGGGTTTCGGAAACCCCATGCATTATAACCTAATTGTTAACAACGATAAAACGGTAAGCGATGTTAACTCCGGGCTGATGTGGATGCAAAACGACCCCGGTGAAATGTCGCTGACCTATGCGCTTAGCTATTGCAAAAAACTCGATTTAGGAGGTTATAACGACTGGCGATTACCCTCGATGAAAGAAATTACAACATTAATTCACCTTTCATGCCCCGATGGAAACTGGTATAATAAAGAAGTTTTTGCCGATATTAAAACAAAACCTCTTGGATTTTACTGGTCGTCGTCTGTATTTATGGAAACATTTGGTTGGGGCGTTAATTTTCAATTTGGATACGATGGCTATTATGCCGATAGAATAAATGGAAAATATTGTTTTAAACCGGTTAGAAATATAAATAAACACCATTATGAATAGAGTTAAACAAACTTTTACTGTCCTGATACTGCTATTTGGCACATCGGCATTGATGGCTCAAAATTCTACAAATACCAACGAAAAGGTATTGTATAATTTACCGGCCTCAGTAGCTTATATGGGCGATTATCTGGGAACAAAACCAGGCATAAACTTTTCGTTCGAAAACAGCCTGAGAAATACATTTCTGACAAAGAGAAACTCAAAAATGGTTGAACGGATGTTGTACAACCCAATAAGCCTGGGATGGTTTCATCATAAAGGGTATAATTCGGCATTAATGCTTTCGTCGGGAATTGGTTTGCGAAATACCCGTCAGAATGGATTTATTACCGGAACACAGGTTGATGCGGGACTTATGCGAACTTTTATTCATGGAACAACCTACCTAATTACCGATGATGGCGATGTTTCTACCGTTGCCGGCGGTTATTTTTATGGATATTTTTCATTATCGTTAGAAGCAGGATGGGACTTTACGAAAACAAATAAAAACCTGCCATTCAGCACTTTTGTACGGCTGAAACCCCTTGTGCAGTTTCCGTATAACAGCGGAACGCTTATTCACATTATGGCTGAAATCGGCATAAGAACTGCTTTGCCTTTTCAGAAAAAAATAAACGAATATCATAAATCCAAAAAATAAGTTATGAGAACAAAAATAATTGGACTGTTGATTCTGATAGCAGGATTTTTTAGTTCGTGCTCAAACAACGAAATCGAAATATCGCCCAATGCACACGATTTGTTTTCGGTTCGAAGCAACGGGAACGACATGCTTGTAAAAGTTGTAGGTAACACCGAGTCGAAGGTGATAATCTTATTTGTACACGGCGGCCCGGGCGAAGGAAGCTGGATTTTTGAGAAAAACATTGACCAGCTTACCTCTCAATATGCCGTCGCTCTTTGGGACCAGGCTAATAGTGGGTCGAGTCAGGGAAATAACAGTGGCGATTTTACAATCGAACGTTCCCTTAATGATATGGAAAAGGTTGTAAAAGCACTGAAAACAAGATATGACGATGGCTTCGGGTTTTATTTAATGGGGCACAGTTGTGGTGGCGGTTTTTCGGTTGCTTATCTTGCCGAAGGCGAAAACCAAAATGATTTTAAAGGTTTTATCAATGTTGATGGCGCCCACAAACTAAAATCGGTAAAAGATTTTCAATTAATAGAATTAGAGAAACGAGCCAATATCGAGGTGAACAAAGGGAATACCGACCCAATTTGGCAGGAAGCTTTAGACTTTTGTGAAAACCATTCCGAAATTAAAACCATCGATGAATTCTCCGAGCTTTCGCTTTTATGCGGAGATGCTACTGCAAAAATCGACAGTGTAAACTTATTTACCCTCATCGACCCTTCTACTTTTTTTGGCGAGTATTCGTTCTTTAGCTATTTGTCAAACTGGTCGTCGCTGTGGGCAAAAGAAGATTATCTAAAGCAGATATTTTGGGAAACAGACTATTCCGATAAACTACCTGAAATTACTATCCCATCTCTTGCAATATGGGGCGCCTTCGATATTAATTGTTCAGTGGAACTTATGGGCGAAGCATATCATAACCAAGTAGGTTCGGCTGATAAAAGCTTTGTTTTATGCGAACATTCGGGGCATTATCCTTTCGTAACCGAACCCGATTTTTTCACAAACGAAGTGGTATCATTTATAAAAAATACGAAATAAGAAATGATATCATTTTCTAATCACAGAATTATAAAACAAAAAACAACTAAACACGAAATAAAATGGATATCAACTTTACCTTTTCAGACACCATTGCAGGTTATGTTACCGAATTTAACTCGGGCGAGCGTACCTTTTCGCTCAAAACTTCCGATAACCGCATTTTTAAAGCATACATCTCCGACAATTGCTTTGCTCGTTATGCCCGCAACCTGAACGAAGATTACCAGGATGCTACCGGCGATATGTTTACCCTGCTGGCTTTACCGCGGCAAATGGTATTCGCCTACGGTACTTTTTATCCGGCGAGCGATACAAACGAAAGCGTTTTTCAAGCGCAGTGGCTGGTTTTTCCGGGTAAAGGCCCCGGCCAGTTCCGGCACGAGGAGCCCGACTGGTGGATTAACCAAATCGACTCTATTGCATCGTGCTACCTCAAATGGCAATTCGATTATCCAAATAAAGAAATCGACTACAAAAACTACCGCACTATGCTGCACCTGGGTGGTACCAAAAAAGGCGATTACCTGCAAGAAACCGACACCATTTCGCGTTTGGTTTACGGCTTTGCTTCGGCTTACCTGCTTACCGGTAAAGACGAATACCTCGAAGCCGCCGAAAAAGGTACCGCATACCTGCGCGACCACATGCGCTTTTACGATGCCGACGAAGATATTGTGTACTGGTATCACGGCGTTAAGGTTGAAGGCAAACACGAGACCAAACTGCTTACTTCGGAATTTGGCGACGACTACGACTCGATACCCATGTACGAGCAAATTTATGCATTGGCAGGGCCTACACAAACCATGCGCATTACCGGCGACCCAAAAATTATGTCGGACATTGATAAAACCTTGCTGCTGTTCGAAAAGTTTTTTAAAGACAACGAGAAGGAAGGTTATTTTTCGCACATCGACCCCATAAGCCTCGACCCTCGTGCCGATTCGCTGATGCACAATCGTGCCCGCAAAAACTGGAACTCGGTAGGTGACCATGCTCCGGCTTACCTGATTAACCTGTTTTTGGCAACCGGAAAACCCGAACATGCCGAATTTTTGGAATATACCTTCGATACCATTACAAAATATTTCCCCGATTACGAAAACAGCCCCTTTGTACAAGAAAAGTTTTTCGAAGACTGGAGCAAAGACCAAAGCTGGGGATGGCAGCAAAACCGCGCTGTGGTGGGGCATAACCTCAAAATTGCCTGGAACCTTATGCGCATGCAATCATTGAAACCCAAACAAGAATACATCGACTTTGCGCGCAAAATTGCCGAGCTGATGCCACAATACGGCTGCGACCGCCAGCGCGGCGGCTGGTACGATGTGGTTGAGCGCGAAACAAAACCCAACGGCAAAAACCACGAATTTGTGTGGCACGACCGCAAAGCATGGTGGCAGCAAGAACAGGCAATACTGGCTTACCTGATTATGTTTGGGGTGCTTAAAGACGATGAATACAACAAACACGCCCGCGAGGTTTCGGCGTTTTATAATGCCTTTTTTCTCGACAACGACGATGGCGGAGTATATTTTAACACCCTGGCCAACGGCTTACCATACTTGTTAGGCAACGAACGTTTTAAAGGAAGCCACTCAATGAGCGGATACCACAGCATGGAACTTTGTTTTTTATCGGCAACGTACATCAACCTGCTAATTACCAAGCAACCGTTATTTTTGCACTTTAAACCCATGCCCAACGCTTTCGAAAACAACATTTTGCGCGTTGCTCCCGATATTTTGCCTCAAAACAGTGTATTTATCGAAGAGTGCTTAATCGATAACGAAATATATACTAATTTCGATGCCGACAAGCTGGAAATTACTTTGCCCAAAACCGATAAGCAAGTAAAAGTGAAAGTGAAAATTTCGCCAAAAACCTGGCTCGACTAAGTTGAAATAATTCGAATCGCAAAAAAGGAATAAATAATATGGATGTAAAAATCAGTACAACAGATAAAATTGTAACCATCGCGGTCGAAGGAAGCATCGACAGCAACACTGCCGGCGACCTGCAATCAAAAATTATGGATAAAGTTGCTGAAAGCCAAAATGTTTTGCTCGACTTTTCAAAGGTCGATTTTGTATCGAGTGCCGGCCTTCGCGTTTTATTGATGATTTATCGCCAAATAAAATCGAAAAACGGGAAGGTTGTTTTAGTCGGTGTTTCCGAAGAAATATACGATGTAATGTCAATGACCGGCTTTGTTAACTTTTTTGAAATAACCGATACCATTGAAAACGCACTTAAAACCTTATAATTCTCATGGCTGATTTTGATACAAGAATAGACTATTATCCAACCCACGAACTTAATGGCATCAAATATCGCCGGGGGCATGTGTTACCATTTGGTGCAACCATAGTGCCTAATGGCGTAAATTTTTCGATTTACTCAAGTGCAGCTACATCGTGTACCTTGGTTTTGTTTAAAAAGAACGCCCCCCAACCCTTTATCGAAATACCTTTTCCAAATGAATTTATAATAGGAAATGTGTATGCAATGATTGTTTTCGACCTCGACCTCGAGAACCTCGAATATGGTTACCGCATGGATGGCCCTTACGAACCTGAAAAGGGGCATCGTTTTAATAAAGAAATAGTATTGTCCGACCCCTATGCCAAAGCACTTGGCGGCCGCGATACCTGGCTGGCCGAACCCAATTGGGACCGGCTTTACCCTTTCCGCTCAAGGCTTGTTTTCGAAGATTTCGACTGGGAAGGCGATAGCCCGCTCGATACGCCCATCGAAGATTTGGTAATTTACGAAATGCATGTCCGCAGCTTTACCATTCACCCATCGTCCGACGTAAAATACAAAGGTACTTTTGCAGGTTTAAAAGAAAAAATCCCCTACCTGCTCGATTTAGGCGTAAACTGCATCGAGCTAATGCCAATTTACGAGTTCGACGAGTACGAACATAGCAAAACCGACCCCAATACCGGCGAATTGCTCGTAAACTACTGGGGATACAGCACCTTAAACTTTTTTGCACCAAAATCGGGCTATGCGGCAACCGGAAAATACGGCATGCAGGTAGATGAGTTGAAAACACTCATTAAAGAACTGCACCGAAACGGAATTGAAGTGATGCTCGATGTGGTTTTTAACCATACCGCCGAAGGCGACCACCGTGGCCCAACCATTTCGTTTAAGGGAATCGACAATAAAACCTACTACATGCTTACTCCCGAAGGCTACTATTACAATTTTTCGGGAACCGGTAATACCTTGAATTGCAACAACCCAATAGTGCGAAATATGGTTCTCGATTGCCTCCGGTATTGGGCAGCAGAATATCATATCGATGGTTTCCGATTCGATTTGGCTGCTATTTTAGGCCGCTCGCAGGATGGAAGCCCTTTGAGCAATCCTCCTTTAATTGAATCGTTAGCTTACGACCCTGTTTTGGCAAAATGTAAACTGATTGCCGAAGCCTGGGATGCAGGTGGTTTGTACCAGGTAGGTGCATTTCCGGCTTATGGCCGCTGGGCCGAGTGGAACGGAAAATACCGCGATACCATCCGTAAATTCCTTAAAGGTGATGTTGGATTAGTTGGCGAATTGTCGCAGCGCGTACAGGGTTCGCCCGATATGTATCAACTTAGAGGAACAACTGCCGGAGTTAACTTTATTACCTGTCACGATGGTTTTACGCTGTACGACCTGGTTTCGTACAACGAGAAACATAACGATGCCAATGGCGAAAACAATTGCGACGGCAACAACGACAATTACAGCTGGAATTGTGGCTGCGAAGGCGAAACCGACAACCAGGATATCAAAAATTTGCGTACTCGGCAAATAAAAAATGCTTTGGCCATATTAATGGTAAGCCAGGGCGTTCCGATGTTACTTATGGGCGACGAAATGGCACGTACACAATTTGGCAACAACAACACCTATTGCCACGATAATGAGCTTAACTGGCTAAACTGGGAACTGAAAAACCAAAATGCCGAAATATTCAATTTTGCACGGCACATCATTCATTTCAGAAAAAACCATGCTGCCCTCAGAATGAAAGACCATTTTCAAAATCGCGATTACAAACAAACAGGCTTCCCCGATATTTCGTTTCATGGCACACAGGCATGGAATGCCGACTGGTCGGAATCGAGCCGCATTTTTGCCTTTATGCTCGATGGCGGCCATGCAAAAAACGGAACAGCAAACGACGATACGATTTACGTGGCCATGAACATGTACTGGGAGGCATTGCCGTTTGAACTTCCCAAATTATCTGCCGGCAAAAAATGGTATGTTGCTGTAAATACGGCCATGCAGCCACCGTTCGATTTTCATGCCTTAAATGAAGAACCGATGGTTGAAAACCAAAACAGTTTTACCCTTGGAGAGCGTTCGGTAATTATTCTTATTGGTAAATAACAAAATTAAAATAAACCTTAAAACATTGTAAGTATGAGCTTTTCAGTAAAATCAGAAATAAAAGAAAATGTTGCAATTGTAACTATGGCAGGAGACCTCGATTCATCAACAGCACCACAATTGCACGAGGAGATTAAAAAAGTGGTTCAGGAAAATCCAAAGGAACTGGTATTGTGTGTCGAAGAATTAAACTTTATGGCATCGGCCGGTATGCGGGTTATCATTTTTGCAAAGCAAAAACTCGGGTCAGCTGCAAGTTTAATTTTAGTTAAACCACAGGAGCAGGTACATGAAACCCTCCGAATGACCGGCTTGCTACATAGCATAACTATTGTTGATAAATACCCCGAATAATATGGAAAATGACACTGAATCAAAAAAGTTTAAAGCCACTTTAGATTCATTAAGTTCAATTCGTGAATATGTGACTGAACAGGCGTCAAAAGCAGGTATCGATAAAAACCGTATCTACAAACTTTGCCTTGCAGTTGACGAGATAGCTACCAACATTATTAATTATGGCTATCTGAGGTCGGGAATAAAAAATGCTCATGTTCAGGCTATTATTACAAAAAACGCAAAGCATTTTAGCGTAGTTCTCGAAGACACTGCTCCGCCGTTCAACCCTTTCGAACGTGAATTACCAAACGACGAAGAATTGAATAAGCCTTTGGAAGAAAGGCCAATTGGCGGCTTAGGTATTATGCTTGCAAAAGATAGTGTTGACGAGTTTCGGTACGAATACAAAAACAGTACAAACAGAAACATTTTCAGAATAAATATTTGTAATGAAGATACGTAAAATCAATATTTTTGAGTGTCCAAGTTTAAAAGGAAAAATACTCAGGCTCATTATTTTGGTTACGACCCTTAGTATAATCAGTTTTACGTTGTTGAGTATTTACTTTGCCGAAAGAACTGAAGCTAAAATGATTGAAGAGCAACTGATTACAGTGGCAATTGGAGCCCGAAACATTGTTGGCGATGAGTTCCACGATTCAATTGTTGATTCAACATCCATTGGGCACGACGACTATAATATGTTAGTAGGAAAATTGAGCGAATATGCGCACGAGGTGAATGTTCGCGAGATATATACATACATAAAGTATAAGAATGAATTGCGTTTTACATCGGCAAGCCTAAACTACCAAGATTATTTGCAGAATAAGAAAGATACTTTCTTTACAAAATACGAAGGCGATGCAGCCTTGGTCGAATCGGTATTTTTCAAGCCTTTAAACGAAAAAAGAACGGTGTCGAATACCTATAGTGAAGGAGTGGTACATATAAAATCGGTATTTATTCCCTATACCACCCAAAGTGGAAATCAATATGTAATTGGTGTCGATTTTGATTATAGCGATTATAAGTCAATTTTAAACAAAACTTTATTCATCTTTTTGGCTTTAGGTTTTATTATTCTTACATTTTCGATATGGCTATCGTACAGGCCTATAAAAAAAATATCGACACCCCTAAAAAAACTGGTTGCATTTAACGACGAACTGGTAGCCAACGATTTTCATCTTTCGGAACCCAGCCTTCAGAATTTGTTCAAATTATCGACCGAATGCACCGATGAAGTTGGCCAGCTTTGCGATGCGTTTCTTTCGATGCAATATTCGCTTGCACAATACATTGTTGATTTAAGAAACACCACAAAAGCCAAAGAAAGCATCGAAGCTCAATTAAAAATTGCTGCCAATATTCAAATGAGCATGATTCCATCCGATTATCCCAGTTTCCCCGACCGGAAAGAGTTTGATATTTGTGGCTCAATGGTTCCCGCTAAAGAGGTTGGTGGCGATTTGTTCAATTACTTTTTAGTCGATTCGAACCACCTGGCCTTTACCATTGGCGATGTATCGGACAAAGGTGTACCGGCAGCCTTGTTTATGTCGATGACCAACACCCTGATAAAAGCTCTTACCCTGAGCGGACTAAGCCCAGCCGAGGTTTTATTTAAAGCCAACAACGAGCTGGTAAAAGATAACGAACAGTGTATGTTTGTAACCCTGGTGTTGGGAATCCTCGACATTAAAACCGGCAACGTTGTTTTTGCTAATGCCGGTCATAACCCATTTATAGTACTTCAAAAGAACAAAGAACCACAATACCATAAAATGGAAACAGGCATGGTGCTAGCTGCTTTCGAGGATGTTCCTTTCACCAATGAATATTTACAATTACAACAAAACGATAGCATTTTTCTATATACCGATGGTGTTACCGAAGCCAAAAACAGGGCAAATCAATTATACGGCGAAGAGCGGCTCATTGAAATGATGAAGCAATCGCAATCGCACCAGGTAAATACATTAATCAAGAGTGTGTGCTCGGGAGTAACCGAATTTGTAAATGGTTTCGAACAATCGGACGATATAACCACAATGGCATTGCAATATAATAAATAAACAAACTCTTTTATTCACTTAAAAAATACCATTATGATTACAACAGAAATTGGTTTGAACGCCGGAAAAATCTGGTGCGAACTGTGCAATTCGAAAGAACAAACCGTTAAAGGTTTAATGAAAAAAGTTAAGCTTCAGGCTAACGATTATTACATGGCTATAGGTTGGCTGGCTCGCGAAGGCAAGATTTATCACCACGAGCAGGACGGCGTTTTGCGAATAGGGTTAAAATAGATTTTATTATACGATAAATAAGTATAGTTGTATATACTTCCAACAATCTAATACGAAATTTATCTTTGCAATTCAGGTGTAATTGAATAGTTGAAAAAATTATTTATTTACTTTTTACAGCTTTTATAAAAGCATTGATATTTTCGGTGCTTACTTTTGGAGGCATACCTCCACCACACGAAGGCAGTAACATCGATTTATCTTTTACTTGGGCAAGCATTTCTTTCGTTTTTTGATAAACTTCGTCGGGTGTGCAGGCAGCTAACACATCGCGAGGTGGGAGGCTTCCCAGTACCACTAGTTTATGTTTGGTGGCTTCGTGTATCTCGTTGATGCTTAAATCGAGTCCCGGATTATAAAGATTGATACCAATTTCGGGATAGTATTTCACCGACATGCTGCAATCGGCATCGTTGTGGAAAAACTTCACCGAATCGTTGGTGTCATACAATTCCTTGAAGTAGGGGAGTCCAAACTCAACAAATTCATCTTCGCCAATAAAACCAACAATATCGTCGAGCATAAGCATGCCATCAATCGTGGGAATAGCCTCATGCTGTATTTGATGCCATTTTTTCAAAAAATCGGTAATAATACGCATCAGCTTATGCACTTTGTCGGGTTCCATCATCATGGTGGTCATAAGTTCGGTTGTTCCCATTAAAAATGAAGCGATGTTTAACGGCCCTCTCGACACCGAAAATCTGATTTTTTGTCCGGCATCTTCAATTTTAGAACGATTAATTTTCAGCCGGTTAAGCATAAAAGGAAGAAGCCCGTCTGTAGCCGGGTCGGGTACCTTCATCTGGTCAATATCTTCGGGCGTATGAATCACTTTATCGGCAAAAGGGAACTCATCGTTCCAAAAAACGGTTTTGGCACCAAAGGCCGAAGGTTCGGTACACATGCCGTATTCGCTCCAGAAACCAGGTAAAAACAGTACATCAGGAAACGTTTCAATTGCTTTCAGATTAGCTTTAAGCCACAATTCATCGTTGGAAAAATAATCGAGAATTGATATGCCGTACCAATTGGGTAACCACGGACTATCGATAATAAATCCGATTGGTGTTTCAGTGATTTGTTTTTTCTGAATAAGCGACAGGAGTATGTTCCAGTTTTTATCGTTCATAATGAATCTGTTTTTTATATAATCGGTGTCCAATTTATAAAAACATTCGTTAAATAGTTGTAAGTATGCCAATATTTATTGTACATTATTTTCCGTTTGGAGTTATGCAAAAAAAAGGTAGCAACAGTCAACAGCTGTTACTACCTTTTTTATAAGTATCTTTATTATTTTGTTGAATGCTACTTGTTATTAATTCTTGCTTTCTTCAATTATAGCATGGAAAGCAGGTTTAGCATTTAATTCTCCATCAAACAAAAGAGCATCTTGGCCTCTGCGCCATGAACGTGTATCGCTAAGTCCCCAGAAAGTTACACGATCGATAACGTCAGAATGACGCTTGAAAATCTCGAATAATTTACGATAAACTTCAGCCTGCATTTGATAGTTTTCTTCAGGAATGGTTCTGTCGCCTTGGTTTACACCAAAAGCACCACTGTTATCACCTGTAGCTGTTACATCGAGTTCAGTAATTGCAACTCTCAGTCCCAATGCTGCATAATTTTCAATTGCTTTTTCTACATCTTCAAGGTTTGAATCAAGATGCCAGTGTCCCTGGATACCTACGCCGGTAATAGGAGCACCTTCGTCAATGAGTCGTTTTAGGAGTAACAATGAGCTGGCGTGTTTGCCGGTGTTTTCAACTGCTCCTTGTTCAATGTTGTAGTCGTTGTAGTAAAGTTGAGCATCTGGTGCAGCCTCGTGAGCCCATTTGAAAGCATAGGTTAAAACTTCAGGTCCAACTGCTGTGTACCAACTATAATTACGCAGGTTTTCTGTTGTACCATCACCACCATCAGCAATTGATTCGTTAAAAACATCCCAACCAACAATACGGCCTTTGTAACGTCCGGCTACAGTCATGATATGATCTTTCAAACGTTCCAATATAACTTCTTTGCTTGCTTGTGGGCCAGAATTGCCTCCAAAACCACCAAAGCCACCAAATCCTTGTCTGTTAGGACGTTGTTCGTCAGAGTCTTCTTTTTCTGCTTCTTCCTTGGCTTTTGCCTGCGCTTCAGGACTATTATCCTGGAAGAACCATGCCGGTGATTGTGAGTGCCAGCCTAAGGTATGTCCCCATACAGCTATGCCATTTTTTTCACACCAATCAACCATTGCATCGGTTGTTTCAAAGTTGTATGTATCTTCCTCAGGGTGCATTGGCTGTGGTTTCATACAGTTTTCGGGGGTGATAATGTTGTAATGTTGTTTAATGCTTGCTGCTTCAAGATCCGAAATCCTTGTTAAATCATCTGCAGTCCCTATCAGAAACTTCCCTGCGTATGCTTTTTTCAACGACTCTTGATTTTTAATTTTGCTTATGTCCTGAGCGTATCCAGGCACAACGATTGCCAGTGTAAATAGTAAGCTGGCAATTGTACTTTTGTTAATCATGATAAATTTGCTTTAGGTTATTAGAAAAAATTTCTCGCTATAAATATATTGATTCCAAACTTAAAAATTGGTTTAATTGAACATTTAAAAATAGTCAAATTATTTACAGTATATCAATTGACTATAGGCTGGAGGTTCGATTGCGTGTTTGCAACATCATAACAATGCGACGTTTGTAAAAATACATTAAATACCAATGTTTATCCTCAAATATTTTACTTTTTTAGCGTTGTTTTTGTGTAAATCCGAATATTCTGCTAAAATGTTTAAATAATTGTTAAATGCTATAAAAAACAAGTAACAAATTGGGGGTATAGGGCGTTGTAGTTGTATTGAATGTAAACAACACAAAATTATACAGCTATGAGACACATTATATATTTGTTTTCCGTTTTATTCTTATTCCCGTTTGGTGTTGATGCACAAAATTTAGTGATGCTAAGTGGCGTTGTTAAAGATTCGCTAAGTGGTGAACCGGTTAAAGGTGTAAATATTGTTGTAGAAAGCAACAACACCGGTACAATTTCAGATTCAAGAGGAAATTATGTGCTTTATCTTAACGAGGGAGATTACGAAATATTTATTTCGGCAAAAGGTTATCAGAATCAGAGTCTGAAGGCCAGCATAAAATCAAATGCTGAATATATGGTTGAGTTAAAACCTAAAATGAAAACACTGACCAATAACGAAGGAAGCATATCCCGTTTCTTCTCATTTTTAAATCGGAAAAATGAACGAAACCAGGTGGTTGCTGATAAGACGAAATAACATGAAGAGCTATGAGGTTATGAGATAAATCGTTTTAACAACAATGTTGAAACGATTTTTTTATGCCTGTAAACTTGACCTTGTAGTAATTCAAAAGGACATTAGATTTGAAAAATCATATGCTGACTTGTAGTGTAACAAAAAATGATAGTCTATAGTCTTAGGTCTAATTTTTTTTAATTATTGTATCTCTATTTTATTTTTTTCGTATAAAAAAGACATGTAGGTCATTTATTTATTGGTCTTCAACGAAAAATTACCAACTTTGCGCAATTGTATAACAAATGCCATTATTTCAGTAGTATTCGATGGATGGGCATTGAAGAGTGAAAAATTGAATCAAAGAAAAGTGAAAGTTGCATTTAAAACATTAGGGTGTCGCCTTAACCAATACGAAATGGATGCTTTAGCTACAACCTTTAGCGATAATGGTTACGAAGTGTCGCAAAACGAAGAAGGAGCTGATGTGATTGTGGTGAATACCTGTACCGTTACCAATCAAAGCAATCACAAATCGCGTTATGTCATAAGTCATGCTTCGAGAGTTAACCCAACGGCTGAAATGGTTATTACCGGTTGTATGACCGAAAGCCATGCTGAACAGCTGAAGAGTAAGTTTCCAAAAGCAATAATCATAAAAAACAAAGCCAAAAGTGGTATTTTTCATAGTGTTGATTCATTACTGAAAACGGGTCGTGCCGAATTGTCGGATAAAGACTTCGACTTGTTTAGTTACCAGTCGTTTACCGAAATGTTTCATACCCGAAGCCTGGTGAAGATACAGGATGGATGCGATAATTTTTGCACGTACTGTATCATTCCATTTGTTCGTGGACGAGCAATAAGTCGTCCGCTTAGCCAGGTTATTAAAAATGTACAGGAGGTTGTTGCGCAAGGAGCTAAAGAAGTAGTATTAACGGGCGTGAATATTAGCCGATACGATAGCGATGGAGTGAAATTTTCGGGTTTGTTAAAAGAAATACTGGACGTAGAAGGTGATTTTAGGGTGCGTATTTCATCGATTGAACCCGATAGTTTCGACGATCAGTTTTTTGAGCTGATAGGTCATCCAAAACTGGCGCCGCATTTGCATTTGTGTTTGCAAAGTGGTTCAAATCGTATATTATTGAAGATGAGGCGAATGTATACGGTCAACGAATTTTTAAATATTGTAAATCGTGTACGGGCAAAAGATGCAAATTTCAATTTTACTACCGATATTATTGTAGGTTTTCCGGGCGAAACTGAAGATGATTTTCAGCAATCGATGGATGTAGCAAAGCAGGTTGGTTTTGGACACATGCACATTTTTAAATACTCGGTACGTAAGGGAACCCAGGCCGAGCGGATGCCCGATCAGTTGTCGGATTCCATAAAAACTGAGCGGAGTAAACGAATGCACCAGTTGGCTGGTGAATTGCAAATTGCTTACCGTAGTAAATTTGATCATACTATCCAGCGAATTTTAGTTGAAAAATGGAAAAACGGTAAAGCTTCGGGATACAACGATTATTATGTACCTATGGAATTTGAAACTTCAAATCAATCGAAAAACCGTTTCGAGCAGGTTTTAGCCAGTGTAGTAAATACCGACGACGATACTTTATAAAAAATGGCGGCTAAAAATTACAATCACAATAATAATGATTAGCACGGTTGTGAGTGCGGCTTCTTTGTGTTCGCCCAATTTGAGGTGGGTGAGTGGTGCACCAATAACCATTATGATTAATACAACGCCTGCAAGAGTTGAAATTATAGGGAAAAAGTTGATGTAGTAAGGCACAAAAAACAAAATAGCACCAAATATTTCTATCCACGAAATTATCCTCAGTGTACTCACATTAGTCTCGGGAAAATTTTCAATTCGTCGGTCGGGATGATGATACGACATCACAATTTTTACAACTCCGGATATTATAAAGAGTATGCTGATAAATATCGAAACAAGTAGTGTTGTTAATTGCATGCCGTTTTAATTTTTTCACGACAAGTTATGAACTTTTTTGCAAAGATGTTACTTTTTTCTATTTTTCCGCTGATTATTTTTAAACCTGAAATTCTGTGATTTAGGATTCCATTCAGGGCTTTTGCCAATTTCGGGCGGAATGGGTAATTTAATGATCTCGGTTTCTATTAATTCTTCAATTTTTTTAAAGCGAAACATGTCGTTTTCGTTAATTAAAGTTACGGCTACACCTTCCGATTCGGCGCGCGCAGTCCGACCAACACGATGCACATAATCTTCGGCATCGCCTGGTACATCGTAGTTGATAATCAGTTCGATGTCTTTTATGTCGATTCCCCTGCTTATAACATCGGTAGCAACCAGTACGCGTGTTCGTTTGGCTTTAAATGCCGAAAGTACATTTTCGCGCTCCGATTGTTCCAAATCCGACGAGATTCCATCGGTTTGGTAGTTCTTATTCTTAAGCCCGCGTACAATTTGATTTACCTTTGCTTTTGTTGAAGTAAAAATGAGGATGCTTTTATAATCTTCTTTTTGGTTAATTAAATGATTGATAAAGGGGGTTTTGTGGTTTTCGGAACAAAGATAGGCTGCTTGTAGTACCTTCTCAGCTGGTTTTGAGAGTTCTATTGCAATTTCTTCGGGTTTGTCGAGTATGGCCGACGAAAGTTTTTTGATTTTTGGTGGCATGGTGGCACTAAATAGTAGTGTTTGCCGCTTTTTGGGCAGGTACGATACAATACGCTGTATGTCGTCGTAAAAACCCATATCGAGCATTCTGTCGGCCTCGTCGAGTACAAGATGTTGTAGTTGTTCGAATTTGATATTGCCTACATTCAGATGGCTAATAAGCTTTCCGGGTGTAGCCACAATTATATCGGTTTTGTTTTTTAAAGCCTTGCTTTGAGTTACCCAGTCACTACCATCGCCACCTCCGTATATCGCAATGGAGTTGGTTGGTAAAAAATAAGAAAAACCCTGTATTTGCTGGTCAATCTGGATAGCCAGTTCACGGGTTGGTACAATAATTAGGGTATTGATAGAGTCGCCTTTTGAATGGGCAATTTTATCAAGAATTGGTAAAATGAAAGCAGCTGTTTTGCCTGTTCCGGTTTGCGCAAATGCCAGTAAATCTTTGTTTTCTAATATTAAAGGTATGGCTTTTTCCTGGATGGGCGACGCTTTCTCAAAACCCATATATGAAATGGCTTCGAGTATTTCGTCGTGTAAATCAAATTCATCAAATCTCATAAAATGATAATTATTTTTTTGGCACGCTTAATAGGTATATGTGATAAAGCGTGTATTTGTAACCAATAGTGCATTTTTTATAAACCATTAACAATTAGTTGTTTGTGTTTTGGAGGCATGTTTATTCTAAATGCTAATTTTTAGCGCATTACAAACAATATCTTTAGTCTAAGGTCTATAATCTAATGTTTTATTGTATATGCGTAGTTTCAATTTTTGCAAATGTAATAAAAAATTGAAACGAAATGATAGAACTGAAATCATTGTTGTACGGTTAAGAAAAACATAATCGAAAAGATTTTCTATGGAAGCTTTACTTCGTTTCGGCTTCATTGCTTTTGCAGATATTTCTGTGCCTGTTTTTTGCAGAGAGTTGTGGTGGGGTGAAGAAAGTTAGCGAAGCGACTTGTTTTGAAGTAGTTTGGCTATGCCGATTTCCAATTCAATGCGTAATGAGTTTTTAATGCATAAAACGGGATAAATTTAAAAAAAAAGCCGCTTTTGTTTTAATAAGCGGCTTTGTAAAGGTTCGTTTTTGTCGATATTAACGAATTTTTTTTAATACTTTGAGGGTTGCATCGTAATTGGGTTCAGTGGTTATCTCGGGAACAAATTCAACAAGTTGAACAATTCCTTTTTTGTCAATAACAACTGTTCCACGAGCGAGCAAAGCCAGCTCTTTAATAAGATAGCCGTATTGGTTTCCAAATTCACGATCTTTATAGTCCGATAGGGTAATAATGTTGTTGAGACCCTCGGCTGCGCAATAGCGCTTATGCGCAAACGGCAGATCGAGCGATACACTCAGTACAACTAAATCGTTCATTTCGGAAGCAATTTTGTTAAACTGGTAGTTCTGTTTTTGGCAAACCCCCGTGTCGATTGAAGGGTAAACGGCAATTACCACTGTTTTGCCCGCAAATGATGAAAATTTTACGGGTTCGAGCGATTGGTTGGTACCCGTAAAATCGGGTGCTTTATCGCCTACTTTAATTTCATTTCCGGTTAAAGTAACCGGTTTTCCAGCAAAGGTTACAATTCCTGTTCTGTCTGTCATGTTGTTATGTTTTAAGTTATTAATCTGTTTTCCGTTTTATGCTACAGCCCAAGTTTCGTGTTTCTTTAACAGCAATTTCTTCATTTTTTGCCAGACTGTTAATGGCATCTTTTAAGTAAAACTGTTCTACTTTTGAAGCATCTTTGTAATTATCGTCGATGGCTCCCTTGTAAACTAGCTTCATGTTTTTATCGAATAAAAAAACATGGGGAGTAGTTTGTGCACCAAATTTATTGGCCAGCATACTTTCTTTGTCAATTAGATAAGGCCATCTGTATTGGTGTTTTTTTGCGTGTTCTTTCATCGCTTCGGGCGAATCTTCATCATTTCTTTTGAGAAAATTTGAATTGACGAGCGCAAAACCAATGTTATTATCGGTAGCCAGTTCGTTAATAATGGGATATCGGTTTTCCCAGGCAACAACAAATGGGCAGGTGTTGCATGAGAAAATGACCAAAATTCCATTTTCTTCTGCCAGCTCGTCAAAATATACTTCATTATTGCTTACGACGCATTTCATTTTGTCGGCTTCGGGCATTTCTGCTCCCAGTTCAAGTACCGGGTATTGAGCATTAGAAATATACATGCTAAAGGAAAAAATAGTTATTAGAATCCACTTCATAATGATATTTTTTAAAGTTTTTTCTAAATAACCCCGAAATGGCTATTTTGTTTAGCAAAAAAAGCAAGGCATTATCTCTTTTGGGTATATGCCTTGCTCACAGGTTCAAAATATTTGGGATTCTAATAATTTTCGGGATACGGTTTGACAAGTTGGCCCTTATCGTCTCGTAGTTGTCCTACAGCCAGCAATATGAGGTCAACAACCACCCATATACCCAGCCCCCCCAGGGTGAATAGCATTAGAAGCCCGGTGCCAATTCGGCCAAGGTAAAAACGATGAATTCCAAAAGCACCGGTAAATGCGCAAAGTAATATGGCGGCAAGCCATTTGTTGCTTAAGGCTCTATTTCGAATTGCATCGGGTTGAGCTACACCACATTGTGGGCATATCGCTGCTCTTGAGTCAATTGTTGCTCCACAGTTAAAGCAAAATTTTTCATTATCGTTTCGCATGGTTTTTTGTATTAAATTATCGTTTTCAAAGTTGTGCAATTTTTTTAATGTGTTGTTCTGTTTTATGATGAATGGCTGATTTTGGTCGGTAAAAATACCATTATCATCTGCCTGTACGTTTAAAAATCAACCGATAAACCAATTTTTCCGCTTACGAAATGGTACTTATTGGGTGGTGTTATTCCACTGTTGTTGCTTTTCCACCAGGTTTTTGAATACCCTATTGAACCGAAAATTCGGTAGTAGCCCAGTCCTTCGCCTTTTCGTATTCTTGTCTCGGCTTTTAGTCCGCTAAACCAAGTGAAATCGTAAAATCCATCGTTCGTAAAATCGAGCAGCGGGTATTGATATACATCGCCTGTTTGATGTCGATACACATCGCCGTAAATTAATGCCGAATCCAAAGCCAGGTCGTTAGTTCCATGTATCGACAAGCGGTTGTCAAGTTCTACTTTTAGATCGGGAATGGCCATGTTGGTTATTTTAAATTTGAATTCACCTGAATTTGGTGGCAAATAAAATCCAAGATTGGTGCCATCGTGGGTATAGGTCATGTCAACCGGGCGTTCGGAGCCAAACGTATTAAAATTTGATTCAGGGTAATGGGTGTAAACAAATGGAGTTACACGGGTGTAGCTTAGTTCGGTATTGGTTGACGAAACCAGAGATGACAGCAGTGAACTTTTCCATCCCCATTGCCATGCGTAGCGGTTTCGGGGCATCTTCAACAGCTCGCCGCGTTGTGTAAAACTGAATTCATCGACAAAAATACTAAACCATGTTTTACCAAGGCGGGGGAGCAGTAGAGCCATGTTCAGACTCATCGAAAGGTTGTCGTGGTCGCCGGCATCTATCTGGATAAAATGAGGAAATACAAAAGGCATCAGGTAGCCTAATTCGAATCGTTTCGACCATATATTTCCCCCGGTAAACATGAATTGTACGTATTTTGATGGATTAAATTCTATCATGTGAAGTGTGAGCATTTTTTGCACGTTACCCAGGTCGTACCCGTAAATGTTTTGTTTGTAGCTTGTGTTTTGATTGGCGTAATGAAAAAGCGATCCGACCAACATTGAATAGCGTATCCAGTGGGTAGGACTTATAACCAGGTCGAACCCGTGAAACCGGCGCGCATGTTTCGAAAGGGTCAGATTGTCGTTGGTGTATCCCCACGAGCGACGGTTGTTATGCAAACTCACTCGTATTGCATTGTTGAACCACGAACCACTAAGCTCAGTGTGATAAATCATGCCGGCTGTTAATTCGTTTTGGAAGGGACCACCTTCGCCCGAAGTAGCCGTGATTTTTACATGCGCCCACATGGTTTCATAATCGAATTGATAGGGGGGTGAAGCGTAGCCAATATTTTTGTGTGGAAATTTTACGGAGCCATCTTTTACATAGCTTTCGTAAAAGATATCGGGGGCAAGCCTGTCAACCGATGCTCCAATTCCGGCAATGTAGCTCAGGTGGTTGCCAATGTCGCCTGCGAAAAAAGGCTCGGCGATGAGCGATGTTGTATAAGTTCCATTTTTGCCAAAGCCAACACCGGCTTCTACCTGCGAACCAAATCCAACTAGTGTGTACATTTGGTCGGAGTGGTGTTGTTTTATCATGAACCCATTTACCGGACGGTTGAAATCGTTAAGGTATCGTTCGATGATTTCAGTTTCCTTTTGACTTAACTTGCCGTTTTCCAATATGTTTTGCAACGTAGTAATAATGAATGATTTATTGTAAGGGCGTGCTATGGGTAAAAAACCGGTTACCCCAAGCGATTCATATTGTTCGAGCAGGTTGTAAACCGAATTATCAACCGAAATGGTGCGGTTTTGTAGTCGGGTAGTATTTCTGGTTTGGTTTAATGCCGTGTTTTGCGATAAAGCCGCAAAGGCGAGCAGAAGAAAAGCAAGCATTAAATATATGGATGTAATCTTCATATTTCAATTTAGGTTTAATATAGTATCTTGTACACAATAGTTTGCTGCTATTTTTTAGTCTCTTACAATGTGATGGTTGTGTTTTGATGATATTCGGTTTGTCACGAACAAAGTTTCATATCTCAAGTCTAAGATCTAATGTTCTATTATATACCAATAGTTCGTTACTATTTAATATGTCGCTGATTGTAAGTTGTTTGTGTTTTTTCGGTTAAATTATGTAAATTGCTGGTATTCTATTTATTACAAACAAAGTCTCATATCTCAAGTCTAAAATCTAATGATCTATTGTATATACAAAGGTATTGTTTTATTGATTAGGTTAATAATTAAAAAAGCCGGGTTAATGAATTAACCCGGCTTTTTTGTTTGTAGATATTTTATGGAATAAA
>JAFGGY010000061.1 GCA_016930365.1 Prolixibacteraceae bacterium
TTGAATCAATTAACTCCGACAGCTTATTCGTTTTACTGAAATCTTTCTCATTAACTTCAATAATATAATCCGCTTTACTCAAATCAGTATATGTTTTTTTGCCATTGCATGATAACAACAAAAACGTTAGGAAAAGCAAATAAAAGTTTTTCATAAAATATTTGAAGGTTAAAGTATGCACTAAAAATAACAATACTAATTTATTAATCAAGAACACACAACATTATGAACATATAAAAAATCGTTCGCTGCCCTTTTTTACAAGGCTACTAACAGGCATAATATATACAAAAAGAGTTCAACAATTATCTTCATCGTCCGAAGAACATCTGTTGAACTCTATTAATTCGCTCCACCAACGCAGAGACATCAACCTTACTATCAAACTCTTACATTCCTGAATGAACAAACTATTTAGGACAATTTTCATCAGCAAACTTCAATCGGTCGGCTACTACGTCCCAATTTATTACCTTCCAAAAAGAAGAAATATAATCGCCCCTTTTATTCTGATATTTAAGGTAGTAGGCATGTTCCCACACATCGAGAGCCAATAATGGCATTCCGCGCATTTCCGAAACATCCATCAGCGGGTTGTCCTGGTTTGATGTTGAAGTTACTACCAGCTTTCCTCCTGGCTGATAAACCAACCATGCCCAACCGCTGCCAAAAACAGAAGAAGCAGCCTCGCTGAACTTTTCTTTGAAAGCATCAACATTTCCAAACGATTTATCAATAGCCGATTTCAAGTCGGCAGGTATAGAGCCTTGTTCTGGTGTAAGGTTTTCCCAAAACAACTTGTGATTGTAATAACCACCCCCATTGTTGCGTACGTTTTTATCGTACTGGCTAACCGAATAAAAAATTTCATTTATCGGTGTAGTCGCCAATTCTGTGCCTTCAATGGCAGCCAAAAACTTGTTGTAATACCCCCGGTGGTGTTTGTTATAATGAAGATTCATGGTTTCGGTATCAATATAGGGTTCCAGGGCATCAAGACTATAATTCAACTCCGGAAATTCGTGAATATTTTTATCGTTTTGAGCTATTGCAGGTGCTACAAAAGCCATGCTCGCTATAATGATTATAAAAATCATTTTAAATTTATTTACACTTTCCATACTATTAAAACTTTTATTTTCAAATGCATAGTATGGAACTCGCATTATTTTAATCATCCTCTTGGATGCGATCGTTTTACATGCTCGTTTCATATATCCTTATTTTAAATTTATAAACAACTGTTTTACTTGTTCTTCTGAAACAAAATAAAGCTCAAAATGTTTCAACAAAAAGTTACCATGCTTATTCATTACAAGTTATCTTTGCAATTTAAAAGTTCGTTCAATTTTTAGACATCAGACAATAGACTTTACTGCAACAAATTGTACATAAATATTTTAGATAAACAGGTATCAAAAGAAAAACACCCCATTGTCAACAACTAAGAAAAATTCAATGCAATAAAACACAATTTATGAAATCGATAAACTGCCCACTTTGCCAGGGAAATGCCACCTTAAAATATAGCTATCGGGAAACAGATTATTACCAGTGTTCGCACTGTAAATCGCTCTTTGTAGGCAGTGCATATCGTCCTACACGGGAAGAAGAACGCGCACGCTACCTGCTGCACCAAAACGATGTAAACGACCAGGGCTATCAGGCTTTTGTGAGCCCAATCAGCCAAATGGTCTTAAGCGATTTCACCCCTAAAGACACAGGGCTCGACTTTGGAGCAGGCACAGGCCCGGTTATTGCCAAAATACTTTCAGCACATCATTTCAATATTGAAACCTACGACCCTTTTTTTGATAACCGTCCCGAACTGCTTAACAATCGGTACAATTACATTGTTTGTTGCGAAGTAATGGAACATTTTTTCGATCCGCACAAAGAGTTTAGTCTTTTGCGAAAACTGCTAAAACCGGGCGGCAAACTCTACTGTATGACTTCGTTGTACCACGACCAACTCGAATTTAAGAGTTGGAAATACAAAGACGACCCCACTCACGTTTTCTTTTATCATCGTAAAGCTTTGGAGTGGATATGCAGTAGGCTCAAATTCAATTCGGTTAATATTCATGAAAAATTAATTATTTTTAGCACCTAACTCACATTTATTACGTTCAAATTTATAATAGTAAGTTAGATAAAAGACATGAGACTTTGTTTGTAACAAATTAAATGTTAACCACTTAGACAGTTAAAAATAGCAGTACATAAACAGCTTATTGTCAGCGACTTAAAGAACAGCTGCGAACGATTGTTCCATAAACAACTTTCTTAAAATGAGAAAACCAAACCCCTTTCCTGTTTTCAGTTTTTCGGGAACCAAACAAGAATATTTTTTTTTTAAAAAGTGATAATAGTAACCAATAATAAAATCAACTCCTGAGCCATTAGGCGTATCAATTTTTACTTCAATGGGGTAATGTGTACTTCCATGTTCGGTAAAAGCATAATTTACATGGTAATATTTCAGTTCCATGCTCATAGACCCCCGATCGGAAAAATTTGCCTCAAAAACGGTCGATGCATGAAGCCCCAATTGGGGTTCGTATTTAAATTTCATAATGCCGCCTCCGGCTTTCGATGCATCAATATCCATTGTTCCAAAACCATAATAACCCGGACCTGCACCCAATTTAAAACGCAGATAATCGTTGTTTTTAATCGGAATAATCAATGCGGGAGTTAATGTTACAACCATTCGGCGAAACGAAGCAGAAGCGTTTTTCAATGCCGGTGTCAGCGACCCCGATTGATACGAACAATTGGCCGATAAATCGAAGTGTTTCGCAAACTCGTAACCGTATTTAATTCCAACATTAAAACCACCACCGGTGCTTAAATTCACGTCGTTGTTATTTTCATCATAAAACAAAGGAATACGCTCTCCCCCGCCACCAAAACCGAAAGTTAAACCAATACGAGATTTGGGTTTCAACATCGTAATCTCTTCATATTCAAGTGCCGAAAGCTGTCCGCCTTCGATAATAGCCTGCCCTGATTCCGCATTCATCAACTCCATTTGAGGCTGAGCCGACCAAAAACCGGATGTAAAGTAACATTTTATGAAATACCTATTTCCCGCTTCCAATTTGAGTTTCAAGCGCGACTCGCGACCCATCGAACAAGAAAACAGGTATTCGCCCGGAGCTGCATTATACGCATAATAACTGCCATCTCGTAAAAGAATAACAGGCTCGTTATTGGCTAAAATTTTCATCTTAACTGCCGACCCCACATAATTATTCAAACGATAAAAATAAACCACTGCCGACTGATTGTCAGCTACATTCACAGAATCGATCTGAGCAAAAACAGTGCTTACTGAGACCAGCAAATACAGCAATAAAAATATCTTTTTCATGTTATAAAAAAAACGTTAAAAAATGAGCCAAAAATAAAAAAAATATTCTTAAAGTTAAGTAAAGTAAAGGACAACTATTATAGACATCAATAATAAAACCCTCCAACCACTCATCTACCCTTTTCTCCAACAAATAATCGGGGTGTAACAAATATCATTTCCATTTTTCACTGTTTTCCTATATTTGAAGAAAAAAAATACACAATGACTACAAACCGATTTTCAGCACTTCTCCTTTTACTCGTTATCTCGTTTAGCACGTTTGCCCGCGAGGGTATGTGGATACCTATTTTACTCGACCGCAACATTGCCGAAATGCACGAAATGGGCTTCAAACTGAACACCAACGACATATATAGCATGAACAATACCAGCATGAAGGACGCTATTGTACTGTTTGGCGGTGGATGTACCGGCGAGCTTATTTCGCCCGACGGACTGCTGATAACCAACCACCATTGTGGATACAGCCAGGTACAAGCACATAGCACAGTCGAGAACGATTACCTTACTAACGGTTTTTGGGCAATGAACCGCAGCGACGAACTTCCCAACGATGGACTGTCGGTTACCTTCCTGGTCGAAATGCGCGATGTAAGCACCGAAATTCTTGCCGGAACCGACTCCATTAGCAATGAAGCATTACGAATTCAAAAAATAAGAGAGAACACCGATACTGTAACCCAAAAGGCAATTGAAGGCACTCATTACGAAGCAGTGGTAAAACCTTTCTACGAAGGCAATCAGTATTTTCTCTTCGTTACCGAAAAATTTACCGATGTACGCCTTGTAGGTGCTCCCCCATCGGCCATTGGCAAGTTTGGAGGCGACACCGACAACTGGATGTGGCCCCGCCATACCGGCGATTTCTCCTTGTTTCGTATTTATGCCGATTCAACCAACAAACCGGCTGCTTACTCACCAAACAATGTTCCCTACCAACCCAAAATGTTTTTCCCAATAAACATTTCGGGCATCGAAAAAAACGATTTCACCATGGTATTTGGCTATCCCGGCACCACGCAGCAATACCTTTACTCCGATGCAGTACGCCAGCTTGTTGAACAACGCGACCCCGACCGAATTGCTATTCGCGATATTAAATTAAACAGCATGCGCTCGGCCATGGAAACCAGCCCGGCAACCCGAATTCAATATGCAGCAAAATATGCATCAACCAGCAATGCATGGAAAAAATGGCAGGGCGAAATTAATGGTTTAAAACGCCTCGATGCCGTAAATGTTAAACTGGAAGAGGAAAAAGCTTTTACTAAATGGGTGAATACCACACCCGAACGACAGGAAAAATACGGCGATATCTTGCACACTTTCGAAAAGAAATACAATGAAATAGCTTCGATACAAAAAGCCAAAGATTATTACGACGAAATCATTTTCAGAGGAACCGATGCCTACCGCATGTTTAACCAGTTGCAACAAGTAATCAACTCAGGCGAACAGCCTGCCGACACCGAATTTATCGAAAAACACTTTAAAGACTACACCAACCAGGTTGACAAAACCATTTTTGTGTCGCTAATCGAGATGTTACACACCGACATTGTCAACAATATGCTTGCCCCACTACTGCTTGAACTATCAGAAAAAAATAAAACCGAAAAAAAGCTTGAAAAACTGTATTCCGGTTCTGTATTGAACAGCAAGGATGATTTAATGGCTGTATGCTCGAAAAACGACATCGATAAAATCAAAAAGAAAGTTGAAAAAGATAAGCTCTACCGCTTTTTTGACGATATCTATTGGTTCTATTTCGATTCGATTTACGCCAGTTACAATGCCATTCAAAAAGAAATTGACAACACCTACCAAACTTATATCGAGGCCTTGCTCGAAATGAACGAAGATGAGATGCTATTCCCCGATGCCAATCTCACTATGCGCGTTACCTACGGAAAAGTTGAAGGCTACGAACCGGCCGATGGTGTTGAATACAAGCATTACACAACACTCGACGGCATTATCGAAAAAGATAATCCCGAAATTTACGATTACAATGTTCCCGAAAAGCTCAAACAACTACACCGCGAACAAAACTACGGCAGGTATGCTAACCCAAGAGGCGAACTGCCGGTATGTTTTACAGCTTCGAACCACACCACCGGGGGCAACTCGGGCAGCCCGGTTATTAATGCCGAAGGCCATTTAATTGGCATAAACTTCGATCGTTGCTGGGAAGGCACCATGAGCGACATAATGTTCGACCCCGAAAAATGCCGCAACATATCGCTCGACATGCGTTACATGCTGTTTTTAGTCGATAAATTTGCCGGCGCAAGCTACCTGCTCGACGAAATGGAGATTGTACAATAAAAACTCCATTTCTATTCTTTGAATTAACTGAAACACCTTGTTTTACTGATAACCCGGCATTGGTAAAACCTGCCTGCCTGTCGGTAAGCAGGCAACCATAGCCCCGGGTGAGTGAGGAACGATTGTTACTCGAGGTAAAAGAAAATCACATCTCTACTGGACATAGCAACCCGCTATTGAAAGCACTATGCGAGTTCATAACAACTCTACAAATGCACATAAAAGATGCATTTTAAGACAAATAACGCACTATCTTAGTGCGTTTATTTGTAAGTTTGTAAAAAAAACACAATGGAAAAACTATTTTTAATATTTCAAAAGCTCCTAAAAGAAACTGACACTAGTTTCTTTAGATATATTTATACCACAATTAATTGGGATAATCGCATGATTGGAATAACCGGTCCAAGGGGCGTAGGAAAAACCACTCTTGTTTTACAGCATATTAAAAAAGACCTGGATTTATCAAATACATTATATGTTACTGCTGAAGATTTTTATTTTGCTAATAACCGGTTGCTCGATTTAGCAGAAGCTTTTACAAAACGAGGTGGCAAAAACCTATTTATTGATGAAATACATAAGTATGAGGATTGGGCAAAGGAGCTTAAATTGATATACGATTATCATCCTGATTTGAACGTTGTTTTTACTGGTTCTTCGGTATTGGATTTAAAAAGGGGGTCTTCTGATCTGAGTCGAAGAGCGGTAATGTACCAAATGCAAGGACTCTCATTTCGTGAATATCTTCAAATTTTCCATCGTGTTTCTTCATCCATCTATACGCTGGATGAAATCTTGGAACACAAAGTTGAATTGCCTGAATTAAAACACCCACTTCCATTGTTCGAAGATTACCTGAAAAGAGGATACTATCCTTTTGCACTGGAAGAAGACTTTGACACAAAACTTCAACAGGTTGTAAATCAGACCCTGGAAAACGACATTCCGATGTATGCGGGAATGAATGTTGCTACCGGTCGGAAACTAAAGCAGCTTTTGTCAATTATTGCCCAAAGTGTGCCTTTTAAGCCCAATATGACAAAAATTGCTGCTGCCTTATCAGCCAGTCGTAATAATATTGCGGATTATTGTCATTATATTGAAGAAGCCGGAATGATTGCCCAATTGAGGAATTCAACAAGCGGAATCAGAGGGTTGGGAAAAGTAGAAAAAATTTACCTTGACAATACCAATTTGATCTATAATTTAGCCAGCGAAAATGCGAATATTGGAAATGTCAGGGAAACTTTTTTCTTTAACCAGGTAAGTGAGAAGCATAAATTAATCACTTCTCCGTTTGCCGATTTTTTAGTTGGGGATTATACTTTTGAAATAGGTGGAAAAAACAAGGGAAAGAAACAAATTCAAAATGTAAAAAATGCCTTTGTTGTTAAAGATGATTTAGAATATGGTTTTTTAAATACAATCCCATTGTGGCACTTTGGCTTTTTGTATTGAATATTTAAGCTTTTATATCCATGCAATATAGATAACAATGTGCTGGTATTTCATGGGATGCGTCTTACCAGAAGGATTTTCTACACGCGCATTTTAATATTCAGCGTATATCAAAGCGAAAAATAGGAAAGGAAAGCTGTAGGACAAATACATCAAAAGTACTACAACCACAAAAAACCCTCACCACCAGGGCTGGTGGTGAGGGAAAAATAAAAAAAAGGGTTGCTGCCCAAAAGCAGCTTTACCCGAATATGATACGTATTTACTTGTTCATTTGTTTCGACCAGTTATCGCGCAAGGTAACGGTTCGGTTTATCACCAACTTCTCTTCCGTCGATTCCTTATCGATATTAAAATACCCCATACGTTCGAACTGGAACTGATCGAGCGGTTTTGCCGACCTCAAAAAAGGTTCAACAAAGCAATCAGGCAACACTTTCAACGATTCGGGATTCAGCAATTCGGTAAATTCCTTTTCCTTTTCACCGGCAGGGTTTTCAACATTAAACAATCGGTCGTACAAGCGTATTTCGGCTTTCACCCCTTCGGTAGCCGACACCCAGTGTAGGGTACCTTTAACTTTTCGTCCGTCGGGCGAATTGCCCCCACGGGTTTCAGGGTCGTACGTACAACGCAGCTCGCAAATCTCGCCGGCTTCATCTTTAATTACTTCGTTACAGGTTACATAGTACGCATAACGCAAGCGCACCTCTTTACCGGGCGACAAGCGGAAAAACTTACGGGGTGGTTCTTCCATAAAATCATCGCGTTCGATATACAGCTCACGCGTAAAAGGCACATCGCGGCGTCCGGCACTTTCATCTTCGGGGTTGTTAATAGCCTGAACCATCTCAACCTTATCTTCGGGGTAATTGGTAATCACAACTTTTAAGGGATTTAAAACGCCCATAACCCGTTGCGCCGTTTTATTCAAATCGTCGCGTACGGCATGTTCGAGCAAGGCAACATCAATCGTTCCCTCGGTTTTAGTAATCCCTACTTTTTCAACCAGGCTGCGAATCGACTCAGGCGTAAATCCACGCCGGCGCATACCCGAAAGTGTTGGCATACGCGGATCGTCCCACCCACTCACAAAATCGTTTTCAACCAGGTAAAGCAGCTTACGCTTACTCATCATGGTATAGGTAAGGTTAAGACGCGAAAATTCAATCTGTCGCGGACGGTAATCGTCGGTAGCCAACTGATCGATAAACCAGTTATATAACGGACGGTGGATTTCAAATTCGAGGGTACACAGCGAGTGGGTAATTCCTTCGAAATAGTCGCACTGTCCATGGGCAAAATCGTACATTGGGTAAATACACCATTTGTTTCCTGTACGGTGATGCTCGGCATGGTTTATACGGTACATAAGCGGGTCGCGCATGTGCATATTGGGCGAAGTCATATCAATTTTGGCACGCAAAACTCTTGCTCCATTTTTAAATTCTCCGGCTTTCATCCGGCGAAATAAATCCAGGTTCTCTTCAGCCGAACGCTTACGATACGGACTCTCAACTCCCGGTTTGGTAGGTGTACCACGCTGCTGACTAATTAAATCAGCCGGCTGATCATCAACATAAGCCTTTCCTTCTTGAATCAATTGCTCGGCAAAGTCGTACAAGCGATCGAAAAAATCGGAGGCATAATACAAACGATCTTCCCAATCGAAACCCAACCACTTGATATCTTCTTTAATCGAATCAACATATTCCACATCTTCTTTCGTGGGGTTGGTGTCGTCGAATCGCAAATTACATTTTCCACCAAATTTTTCGGCAGTTCCAAAATCGAGGCAAATGGCTTTAGCATGACCAATATGCAAATAACCATTTGGTTCGGGCGGAAAACGAGTATGCACACGCCCCGTATTTTTGCCTTCTTGTATATCTTTTTCAACAAGTTCGTGAATAAAATTCCGGGTTTTTGCCACCGGTTTTTTGCTTTCTGAATTATTTTCTGCCATACTTTATTCTTTAATGCCGACAAAATTAAACGATTTGATGAACTTAACGCCGAAACACGTAAAAATTCAATTATTTTCGCAAAAAAATTGCATTACAATGGGCTTAATCGAAATTGAAAACATGGAATTTTATGCCTACCACGGGCATTTCAAGCAAGAGCAAGTTGTTGGCAACAAATTCATTGTAAACATTGCCATCGAAACCAACTGTTCAAAAGCCGCCGCATCCGACAACTTAAAAGATGCGCTCGACTATCAAAAAGTGTATAAAATCATCAAGCTCGAAATGGAAAAAAAATCATTCCTGCTCGAAAACATCTGCAAGCGTATTCTCGACACATTGTACGAACACTTTACCGAAATACACAAAGCACGCATCAAAGTATCGAAAATAAACCCTCCAATGGGCGGGCAAATAGGCAAGGTAAGTATAACCATGAGCCGCTAAGCCCTGCAAACACCCACACCTGCGATGCGTAATTTTAACGCCTAAAAATTAGACCTTTATAAATCTTTTTTGTAATTTGGAACTCCATTTAACAATAGAACGTTAACGTACGTCTATTCAAAATAAACTAACAAAAACCATATAGCCAATTAAACCCGCAACTGTGGAGTTCCCTTCCCTACCCTCGACATAAAGTGGCTGTCCGTTTTTTTTGCGGGTGGCCATTTTTGCAACATGCAACACAGGTAAAAATCGACATAACTATACACAATAGTTTGTTGTTGTTTTTTAATTCACTATATACCAGCTACTTGTATCTTACAAGCTCGATTATCTAAATAGCTAAGAATTAATTTATTGCAGACAAAGTCTCATATCTCATCATCTCACCGTCTCATATCTCATCGTCTCACCGTCTCATATCCCATAGTCTCACCGTCTCATATCCCATAGTCTCACCGTCTCATATCCCATAGTCTCACCGTCTCATATCCCATCGTCTCACCGTCTCATATCTCATAGTCTCACCGTCTCATATCTCATAGTCTCATATCTAACTCACAAGTGTTAGTTTTTGAATATGCCGCAAAGCGGCTGGGGTACTAAAATCTAACGAACTATTATATACAAATACAGAAGTTTTTTTTGGGGGGGGGCTTATCGGCCTGCGGCTTATAGCGCACTCGCATTAGCCGTGTTACGCAAGGTGTGCAGGTAGCTCATTCTAATCGCTCCTGCACACCAGCTTCACATCGGCCAATGCATCGTCCGGCTAACCGCCTCCGTCCGGCCCCGCGCCCTGTTCAACCATACAAATTACTCAAAGCCGACTCAATCCGCTCGTACCGAAACACATAGCCTGCTTTTTGCAAATTACGCGGATAAATTAAGCTTCCCTTTGTAACCACCCCGGCAGCATTGCCAAAAAGAATCCGAATCGCAAATGCCGGAACTGGTATAACAGCCCAACGTTTTAAAACATGCGCCAACCGCTTCGTAAATTCGGCATTGCTAACCGGGTTGGGCGCTGTAAGGTTATATACCCCGCTTGTCGTTTCATTCCGAATAAAAAATTGAAGTATCTGCACCACATCTTCAATATGAATAAACGAAACACCCTGCCTTCCCGAAGCCAACCTACCGCCCAAACCGGCTTTAAAAAGCGGGGTTACCATTTTAAGCATTCCTCCTTTGCAGCCTAATACAACACCAATGCGAGGCAACACAAGCCTTACCGCTTCGTTGACCAATTCGTGGGCACTTTGCTCCCACTCTTTCACCACTTCGGCCAAAAAATCGTCCCCTAAAACCGTACTTGTCTCATCGTAAGCCGATTCAGTATCTTGCGGATAAACCCCAATAGCCGAAGCCGAAACAAACAAGCCAGGAGATTCGCTTGCCGGCAAAACATTCAAAATGGCTACAATACGCTGTGTTGTATGCACCCGGCTGCTTTTTATTACCTGCATATTCCGCGCATTCCAACGCTGAACCACCGGTGCGCCGGCAAAATTCATCACCACATCGCACCCCGATATTTTTTTTCGCCACTGTTCATCGGTCTCATCGCGCTTTAAAGACACAAATTTAACATTGTCAAGGGTACTCATTTCCCTGAACGATGAGGCAATAAAACCCGAACTACCGGTAAATGCAATTTTCATATCCTATTTGCTTTCGTTACAGTCAAAAAATATAAGTAAATGTTAAACCATTGCTTTTCTTTTTTGTTCTCGACCATAAAAAATAAACGCAATTTCTATTTTTGCAGCATGATACTACTTATATCCATAATAATAGGCGTTTTTGCTGTGGGAGCCTTCACCTTCCTGCTTATCGAAAACCGAAAAAGGGCAAAACAAGCCCAAAAAACAAACGATTATGAAGAAATTCAAGCACCGGCATTAGACTGCTGTGGCGCACACGAAGTATGCGAATACGATGAAATAAAAATGGATGAGTCGCGCATTGAATATTACGACGATGAAGAACTTGATCAATATCGGAATATCGACTCGACAGACTATAACGACCAGCAAATCGATCAGTTCAGAGAGGTACTTTATACACTTAAAACCGACGAAATTCGTTATTGGCTTTTGAGCATCGAACGACGAAAAATTAACCTACCATCCGTTTTGCAAGACGAAGCCCGAATGCTAATAGCCGAGGGATAAAATTAATCTTTCAAAATAAACCGCTTATAAGTCTTTATTCCGTCGCCCCCGGCGGTGAAAGTAGATACTTTTTTCGACAACAAGGATATTTCGTAGGTAAGTGTTAGCTTGAAACCCATGTTGTAACGTTGTCCCTGAGCCGAAACAATTAAATTACCCAATCGGTCAATTCGCTCGTTGGTTTCGTACGGATACGAACTAACCAGGCCATGATAGAAAGCAGCTTTAATCGTAAAATTCCCCTGTCCGGTAAACGAAAAAGTTGGCACCCTCACTCCTGCACCCAGCTCTACGCCAAAATCGATTGGCGCCACATCGTTCTTTTCAAGTAAAACTTCGTGGTTACCATATAAATAATTGCCTCCGAGACAGGTCGAAACATAAGGGCCGGCATACAGCAACCAGCCAGGCTTTGTCAGCTTTTTATCTTTACTAAAATATCCGTTGTACTCGAAAGGAAGCAACAACGAAACATTATGCGTTTTAATTTTATAGTCGATGTTCTCAGAAACATAATAGCCCCCACGCACCTCGTAACCTACACGTGGCGCAAACGATGCATGGCGTTTAAATTGTGTGCGAAAAGCAAGCCCCTCGGTGTGATTATAAAAACGTTCGTTCGAGAACGCATCTACGTTAACATCAAAATAATTGAACGAAGGTAAAATTAATCCCCCCGACAACTCAATAAAATGCAACGACTCGTTGAAACGTCGTTTCGATTTACCAAAAGGACTTTGAGCAAACAACGAAATCTGGATAAACAAACAAAAAATCAAACAAAAATATTTCATCATTTTATAAATTTTGCTGGTTTGTAAAACCATGATATCAAACTATGTAAATTAATCTCGGAAACGTAAATGTGTGATTTAAATCATTTTTAAACCTATTTTAAACATGTTCTTTCGCGGCAAAATTCGGATTTAATAATCCGTGCATGGCAAAGAAAACATAAAAGTAAAAAAAACACAGTATGAAATTACCTGTTAATAAAATAAAAGCATACGGAATTATGTTTTTGGGCTCGTTGCTTTTCGCCCTGGGGTGGACAGTTTTCCTCATTCCGGCCGACATAAACGGAGGAGGAATTAGTGGTGTAGGTGCCTTATTGTATTACGTTACCGGCATTCCGGCCGGTGTAACTTACCTGGCCGTAAACACAATATTGGTAACCATTGCCATCATTAAGCTGGGGGCAAATTTTGGTGCAAAAACCATTGTCAATATGTTGCTGATATCGGTGCTGTTAACAATTTTCCAAAAAGTTTTCACCACCCCCATCATCAACGATAAATTTTTGTCGGCTGTACTGGGAGGTATTTCCGGGGGGCTTGGGCTTGGGCTTGTTTTCAGCCAGGGTGGCAGCACCGGCGGCACCGATATTATTGCCATGCTGGTAACCCGGTATCGGCGCATCAGCCCTGGACGCGTAATTATGTATTGCGATGTAATTATCATATCGGCATCGTGGTTCATTTTCCATTCGGCCGAAATACTGGTTTATGGCTATGTTTCGATGTGGGTTGTATCGTACACCCTCGATGCCTTTCTGAACGGTGCAAACCAATCGGCTCAAATATTCATCTTCTCCGAAAAATGGGAAGAGATACAAAACAATATCCTGCACCACAACCGACGCGGTGTTACCTTAATTGACGGCATCGGAGCTTACACCCAAAAACCCATCAAAATAATCATGACGGTGGTACGCAAAAGAGAAACCTCAGCCATATTCAGAGACATAAAAAAAATAGACAACAATGCATTCATTACAATGGGCAGTGTTATGGGCGTATATGGCGAAGGTTTCGATGCCTTAAAAGCATAAAACCGGATTAAACACAAACTCATTTCTAATTTTTTAAAGTATTTAACATTCAAATATTTTGAAATTGCATCAGCTTATTCCATTTTTGTAAGCAAAAAACATTGTGAAAAGATATACCATCGAAATCGCAACGGCCATTGTTGCAGCCATCCTTGTAATTTTAGCGATTAACAATCAGCTTAAAACACCTCACACAACAGCAACATCAGTCAATATTCCCGAAGTATCAGTCCCCGAAAGTCCAACCATATGGGGAATGCCTCTGGATGAAATCAAAACAATTGATACCCTTAGCATAAAATACGGACAAAGCCTTTCGGAAATATTACGTCCCATTGGCATTTCAGCCGCAACAATCGACCGCATTGCCCGCGAATCGAAAAGCATTTTTGATGTACGAAGAATGAAAGCCGGCAATCGATACTATTTAATAAAAAAAGACACGACTCAAATTCCAAATTCATTTATATATGAAGAATCAATTTCGGAATACATCGTTTTTGATATCGACAGCCTAAAAGTTTTTGCTGGAAAAAAAGAAATTGAATCACGTACAAAAATGGCTGGCGGCGTAATTAACTCGTCGCTTTGGAATGCCTTTTCCGACGCGGGAGCAAGCCCTGTACTTGCCGTTGAATTATCCGATATTTTTGCCTGGACTATTGACTTTTTCGGAATTCAACCCGGCGATGAGTTCCGGGTAATTTACGACGAGTTGTACGTTGAAGACCAATATGCAGGCATCGGGCAAATACATGCAGCATCGATAACTCACCTCGGCCAAACCACCAATGCATACTACTACAGCAACAACACCCAGGAAGGCTATTTCGACGACGAAGGCAACAGCTTGCGAAAAGCATTTTTGAAAGCACCGCTTAATTTCTCACGTATCAGTTCACGTTTTTCGAACAACCGGCTACACCCGGTACTAAAAATCAGAAGACCTCACCATGGCGTTGATTATGCAGCAGCAGCCGGCACCCCGGTTTATTCAATTGGCGATGGCACAGTGGTAAAAAAAGGATATCAACACAATGGTGGTGGAAACTACATCAATATAAAACACAATTCGGTTTATACTTCGCAGTACATGCACCTGAAAGGATTTGCCTCGGGAATATCCAACGGAACGCGAATAAAACAGGGACAAATCATTGGCTATGTTGGAAGTACCGGACTGGCTACCGGGCCTCATCTCGATTTCAGAATTTTCAAAAACGGAACAGCCGTTGATCCATTAAAAGTAGAAGCTCCACCGGTTGAACCCATTAATGCAGAAAACCGGGCACAATACACAAGCTTGCGCGACTCGTTAAAGCACACCATCATGTCGATAAGCATTCTGCCAACCGAAAATGAATTAGCAGCTCAAAACTAATTTTTCAATCACTTCGGGAAAATGCCGATACTCCAACTCATGTACCTTTTGAGCTACATCGGCTGGCGTATCGCCCGGCAACACTTCACATTCGGCCTGAAAAATCATTTGCCCGTCGTCGTATTTTTCATTCACGTAGTGAATGGTAATACCCGATTTTTTTTCTCCATTCTCAACCACTGCTTGATGCACACGGTCGCCATACATACCCTTACCACCATACTTAGGCAATAAGGCAGGATGAATATTAATTATGGTAAAATTATTTGTGAGATAATCGGGAACCAACCATAAAAACCCCGCCAAGACAATGATTTCGACATTCCGATTTTTCAAATCGTCGAGCACAATTTCAGATTGATAAAAATCAGTACGATTAAAAACAAAAGTGGGAATATTAAATTTTTTGGCACGTTCTAAAACAAAAGCGTTGGCTTTATTCGAATAAATGCATTCGATGTTCAAAAGTTCGCTGCCCTTAAAATAGCGGGCAATATTTTCGGCATTTGAGCCTGAACCGGAAGCGAAAATGGCTATTTTTTTCATTTACTGTTACTTATAAGTATTGATAAAAACTTAACAACGGGCACAAATATAAGCCTAGTAATTAAATTCAAGGGGTACAAAGGTTAAAAAATTTGCATAAGTTGACGGTTTGTTATTTACTTTGCAGCGATAAAAATTTAAGTATAATTTTAACATTTAAACATTACAACTATGTCTGACATTGCAGGAAAAGTTACAGCAATAATTGTTGACAAATTAGGCGTTGATGAAAGCGAAGTAACACCAGAAGCAAGCTTCACAAACGATTTAGGTGCAGATTCACTTGACACCGTTGAATTGATCATGGAATTCGAAAAAGAATTCGACATGGCCATACCAGACGACCAAGCTGAAAAAATTGGCACAGTAGGTGAAGCAATCAAATACATTGAAGAAAACAGCAAGTAATAACTATTTACTTTTTTTATGGAATTTAAACGAGTAGTTGTAACAGGCTTAGGTACTATTAACCCGTCTGGTAACAATGTTGAAGAATATTGGAACAATCTGAAAAACGGAGTTAGTAGTGCCGCACCCATTACTCGTTTTGATGCAAGTAACTGTAAAACGAGGTTTGCCTGTGAGGTTAAAAACTGGGATCCGCTCGAACATTTCGACCGAAAAGACGCCCGGAAATACGATATCTTTACTCAATTTGGGTTGGTATCGGCCAAACAGGCAATTCTCGATTCTGGATTGGATCTGGAAAAAACCAATAAAGACAGGGTTGGTGTTATTTGGGGAGCCGGTATTGGAGGTCTCCAAACATTTCAGGATGAAATAAGAGGAATACGAGACGATAACCCTAAAACAGGACCGTTCTTTATACCAAAAATGATTGCAAATATGGCCAGTGGTTGTATTTCAATCGAATATGGATTCCACGGACCAAACTTTACAACTGTAACAGCCTGCGCCTCATCGGCCAATGCATTAATCGATGCATTAATGTATATCCGAACAGGTAAAGCTGACATTATTGTATCGGGGGGTTCTGAAGGCGCCATAACACTGGCCGGCGTTTCAGGTTTTAACTCAATGCGTGCCATATCTACACGCAACGACGATCCGAAAACTGCATCAAGACCATTCGACAAAGATCGTGATGGATTTGTAATGGGCGAAGGTGGAGCCGCCTTAATACTTGAAGAATACGAACACGCAGTAAAACGTGGAGCTAAAATATATGCAGAAGTTGCCGGTGGTGCACTAAGCTGCGATGCTTACCACATGACTGCTCCCGACCCCGAAGGCAACGGAGCATCAAAAGTAATGAAACTTGCCTGCGAAGATGCAAACATTGATGTTTCAGATGTTGATTACATCAATGTACATGGCACATCAACCGGGTTAGGCGACATTGCAGAACCCAAGGCCATAATCAAAACATTTGGCAAACATGCTTACGAATTAAGCATCAGTTCAACCAAATCGGTTACCGGCCATATGTTGGGAGCTGCCGGTGCTGCTGAAAGCATTGCCGCAATACTGGCAATACAAAACAGCCTGGTACCACCAACCATCAACCAATTCGAATTGGATCCTGAAATTGATTCTAAACTCGATTTCACTTTCCATAAAGCCAAAGCCAAAACGGTTAATGTTGCTTTGAGCAATACCTTTGGTTTTGGAGGACATAATGCATCAATTATTTTCAAAAAATTCGAATGATCAGATCATTATATCAACGAATAAAACTCTTTTCCAACAACGACGGAAAAGAGTTTTATTTATTGCTTAAAAATATCATCGGATTCTACCCAAAAAACAAACGACTTTACGAAATTGCTTTTACACACCGCTCAGCTTCTATTACCGATTCGCTTGGAAACCCGATAAACAACGAACGGCTCGAATACCTTGGTGATGCTGTATTGGGCGCCGTTGTTGCTGAATTTTTATACAATCGGTTTCCACAACGCGACGAAGGTTTTCTAACTCAAATGCGATCGAAACTCGTAAACCGGGCTTTCATGTCGGAACTCATGACTGAAATGGGGCTCGACCAGTTCGTGAAATCACGCAAAATTGGCAACAAATCAGTTTCAAGTATTTATGGCGATGCCCTCGAGGCTTTAATCGGTGCAATATATCTCGACAAAGGGTACGAAACAACCCGCCACGTTATAGTAAAAAAGATACTCAATAACTATGTCGATCTGAATAAAGTGGAGGAAGATGATAAAAACTTTAAAAGCCAACTTATCGAGTGGGGGCAAAAAAACAAGGTAGAAATCGACTTCGAAACAACCGAAGAAACCTCCGGAATCAGTAAAAACAGTCTTTTTACAACAAAGGTTATTGTCGATAACCAAACCAAAGGCAAAGGAACAGGTATTTCTAAAAAAGCTTCGCAACAAAACGCTGCCCACGAAGCACTGAAAAAAATCGACATCAATTTAGATATTGCAGAATAAACTATTATTTTTACTTCATTCTAAACAA
>JAFGGY010000062.1 GCA_016930365.1 Prolixibacteraceae bacterium
CTCGGACATCATAAAATCGTTGATTTTTTGAAGTTTTTCGGCATCGTTGCGCACCGTGCCCAGGATAGCCAGAATGTTGTTTATTAATTTATCTGCATTCATTTTGTTATTCGTAATTTTATTACCTCTGACAGGGTTTTAAACCCTGTCAGAGGTTTAATAAATCTATTTGATTTTAGTAAAACTGAAAAAAGTAATCACCAAGAGTATCATGAAAGCCCCAGCCAATATTCATTGTATTATCCACAATTTCTTTGGCTCTTGTTTCAAATTTATTTAAAACACCAGCTTTATTCATCAACTCCAATGCTCTTAAATACATAGTCTCCATGCTGCTGTAAAACGCTTCATCTATATCGCCAAAGTCATTGGTGAATTCTACGCCAGTTTCGACATAAAACAGCATGAGGTCGGCCATAGCCTCATCGGGCAATCCAAGCTTTTTGGCTTCGGTAATAGCCTTGCGGGCAACCGACAAGCGCATTTTTGGAAGTCCACGAGCGGGATAAAATTCATTTTGAATTTGTTTTTTATACTTGGACAGAACACCATCGATATCATTATTTACAAATACATGATGATATTCTTGAACTGACTTGTATTTTTTATCAAGCTCAATGATATGCTTTACAAGCTGCTCTTTAGTAAATGTGTTTAAAATATTTTTTAAATTTTTTGTTGGCATGGTTGCTTTCTGTTTTATTTGTTGGTTTTTGATATTACCTCTTACAGGGTTTGAAACCCTGGCAGAGGTGGGTTAAAATATCATCGCATCAAAAATCTTTTCTTCAATATCCAATTGTAGGCCTAACTCGTTGTCGTATTTGCGATCGATGATGAAATAAGGTTGTTCTTTGATTTCTTCTTTTTTAAGCAGCTTAAAAGCCAAAACATCACGGTGTATACCCTCTTTTGAAATTAAGGATGCAAAACGTCGTGTTGTTATAGACACTTTCATTGATTCTGCTTTAATGAATTTATTCGCTTCCAAGTGTTCTTGATATTTCTTTTTCAAAATTGCTGGTAGAACCTTAATACCGTCGAACTGCTTCTCGAATTCATCCTCGCGATGGGAATAATATATAAATGGAGCAAGGTTGTTCTGAACATCTGCACTCAAATGCGTATATACCCTATCAAAATCTTCTTTTTCTTTTTCCGACCAATTGGGATAAACCTGATCGATATAGAATTGAAGTTCGTTTTCGGCAACTATACCCGAATTATTCGATTGAATTGTTCTGAGCGCATCCAATGTTCGTACGATAACCCCCTCGTTCTTATAAATGTATTTATCTACGTCGTTCCGTTCTAAGAAGACGATGCAGTCGCATGGTGGACGATATTCTCCGTTTACACGATGACGGTTCACTCGTCCAAAGCGTTGCAACAAGGCATCCAGTGGAGCTGGTTCAGTATAAATAACGTCGTAATCAATGTCTAAACTTACCTCAATGGCTTGCGTACCCACCAAAAGGTTTACCTCGTCCGACATCAGTTCCGATTCTTTCTGGTTGCGGTCCGCTCCATTAAAAGCACTGTGGAGCAACACTTTTTTTGAAGCTGTCAAACTATTGTAAATTGTCTGGGCTTGCTTTACCGTATTGCTAACCACCAGAACTTTTTCTCCAGCATCTAACCTTTGTTGAATATCATCGATGTGTTCCGATAGTAACCCTTCGGCAACTTTGATGCGATGGCGGACAAACGATTGGTAGAGTTCGGCATCGGCACTTATTTCTGAATATTCGCCGATGGCATCGGCAAACTCCTTTTTCAGAAATGTTGGCAAAGTGGCTGTCATTAAACAGACTTTCACATTCAGGAATTTGGTAGCAAACTCAATCAACACCTTTATTTGCGCAATAACCTCAGGGTCGTATGCATGAATCTCATCGAAAATGAAGTAGCCACCACTCATTTCGAAGATGCCTTTCTCAAAACCTTTTAACCCAAAAATTGATTTTATAAGTTGAAACGGAGTAGCAACTTTTAACGGTGTTACTAAAGCCCTGAAACTCTCTTTCAGTTCAAGCTTAAGTTTTTCATTTTGCTTGCTGTACTTTTCTTCACCGAAACGGTTTTCGATATATTCTGAAAGTTTGCCATGAAGAACTCCTACAATTTCATTATTGCCCTGCATTTTCTCATCAAGTCTTTCGAACATGGCATTTATAGAAGCTGTAAACGGCAAAATGTAAAAAGTTCGTCCTTGGCCGTTCTCTTTCATTTGTTTGTGCAACCACATCAGCGATGCTTCTGTTTTGCCCGAACCTGTAGGAGCGGTAAGTACAATGTTTCCATCAGTTTCCGACGCCTTTTGTTGGTGGAAATACGGAGCCCATTTTGTTTCGTACAAAAAATTAAAGTGTTTCTCTTCTAATACATTCACTTTGAAAATGCCACCAGAAGCCAAATGGTCGCATTGTTTAAGCGCTCCAGCCGCCAAAAGCAATTCTCTGAAATTAATATTTGTTGAATTGACAGGTTTACGTGCATAATCTTTTACCAACTGCAAAGGAAAGACAAGTGGGCTTGGCTTTAAATAAACATGATACTCTTTGAGTAACGATTGGATAAACCGATCGTCAATTTTCTGTGTTTCTTCCTCCCAATCCAGTTTCCCGTCCTCTGTTAGCGAAAAAATATCTTCGCCTGTTTTATATCCCTTTTGAATATGGTCGAACAAAAAACTGAAATCTTTGTGATGCCCAGAAACAATCAGTTTTAAAAGCAATTTATCCTCTTCGGCTAAATCCAACCGATCGATAAAGGGTGTTGAAAACAATTCGTGTCTTTGGTGATACCAGCTTGCCCGTTTTCCTTCAAGCATTTTTTGAAACTCGGAATGCGATTTTCCCAAATCATGAAAGACAATGCCCAAACGAATAAGTTTCCAAAAACGGGTTGAATCATTCACAGGCAAACGCTCAAATGCTTTTCGCAGCGATTTGTACACGCTCAGACATTCATCAATATGTTGTTTCAAGGATATAGGAGGTTCTGATTTTGCCAGAACCTCCTTTGTATTAGTTGTCATACTTCAAACTTATGAAAGTAAATATCACTATCGAATTCTTCCAATTCAGACCTGAATCCGGTGATTTGCGAATTGACCGGATTGTTGTAGGAAATTACAGAGTACGGTTCGGTTCCCATATTTTTACGGGGAATAGAGTTGCTAAAGTATTTGGGCAAAGCCTGAATTTGTCCCGGCAAATAGTTCCCGTTGAATGGAATTACCTGCCCCGCAAATCGGGCATCGTTTACTTCATACAATTCTACCTCCTTAATATTTTCAACCCCTGCTAAATCACCACTTCGCCCCAATAAAAGCTGGTAGGCAGGCTTATGAAAACAAGAAACCAGTGCTTCATCAGTCAAATAAAGAAACAACTGACAATCGTAAAGAAATTGACGTTTGATTACATTCGATTTCACGACATTATCCGGATAATTCTTATCATTTGCTTTTATTTGATAAATTGTTTCCAAATCAACGGTCTTAATTTTAAAATCAAAATAGTAGCCCAACTCAACTTGTTGATTCTCCAAATACTTTCCCGATGCAGCATTGATTAAACCCATAACCGTACTCACTGGCGCAACTTCAAGCGTAGGTTGAAAACCTGAAATAAGGTTTGGATACCTAAAACTCGAAGTCCACGAGTTTATTTTAATACGGTGTGCTTTCATTATTCTATTTGTCCTTTCATTTGCTCACAATATTGATCGATGGCTTCGTTTATAGGTAATACTTTTACCCTTGGAATATCTTTCATATCTTCCAACATTTTCAATTCATTTGCAATCTCGTCCATAAAACCACTTCGTCGACCGATGAATACAGTTCCTTCGAAAGTGTCCTTGTAATCTTTCAACACTTCAACCAATCCTTCAAAATTAAAAACCACCTCTTCGTCGCGTTGTCCCTTGTTTCCAACTACATGACTAAACGGATGGTTGCCAGTCATTGTGCTTGCCAGAATTACAAATTTAGGTGTAACATCACCCATGTTATTAGTTTGCATTGCACCACCCGAAATGGTTTTGAGTGCCTGGATGGTATCGTTAGCCCTTTTTTGGCGGACATCTTTTGCTAAACGAATCATTTTCTTTGGTTTTCCTTTTGCATCAAATACAAAAGGATCATCAATTTGTTCTGCTCCATCTTTAAGTGCTTCTTCCTGCAATGTGATTGAAAGGTTTTTATAACCAGTTCTATCGTAGTTCGAGAAAGTGCCAACCATTGAAAGATCTAAACTAAACATGCCTTTCATGATAGCAGAATACTCTTGTTTTTCGTAAGGTACTGCATCGCCTTGCTGGCGTGACATGCTCGACCAGTTTTCTTCGGGACGGACACTAGCGGCCGATATAATTGCAGAGTTTTTAAGCGGAGAGACACGAGTAACCGTAACATTGGTCATTTTAATATTACCCTTTTTATCTTTTTTGGGTTCTCCGGTTTCATCCAATTCCGCATCTTTAGCAGCACGCATGTATCCAAACACATCGTCATCGGCAAATTTCAAGGGGTCAGCATTGGTAAATGCAATTTTACCATCGCGAGTAATTGGAGACAATTCCCAATCATGATTCTTTTGCAAAGCCTCACGCCACCAATAGCGCCAGGCCTGACCTGACACATATACATAACTACGTCCATTTTTACGGATTGATTTGGTTGCAATTGCATTGTCGTTATTGCTTTGTGTGTTTTTCCCGGCATTATTTAATGCCACAACATCTACGTCGATCAGGACGAATCCCTGTGTTTTAATGTTTTTCATGATATATTTAGTTTAATCGTTAATTACTTCTTCAACTTCTGATTCCAATTCAACTTTCAGCTCTTCAGAAATTAAATCCCGCACATGTAGCTCCTGATAGATGGCAATAAGCAAAATATCTCTAATTTCGGCCCAATAAGAGCCATCGGGGAACAAATAGTTCACATACTCATCTACCGTAACAATTGGATTTTTGTTCATTGCCACATAGTTTGCGGCAACTACATCTTTTAAAATAAAGCGGCGCAACGCCGACGCATTTTTCGCACCATCAAGTGCTTTAATGCGCTTTTTAATTTTGTCGGCATCTTCTTCCCTTACAAGAAAAGCAGCCAATTCTTTAATTTTAATAATGGTTTCTTTTTTCATACCTATAATGTTTTGTTGATAGATTGATACTATTTCAAAATTGAATGGATACTTGCGCGACCAACGCAAAATTTCAGGTCGGATGTTTTCATCTATTAGAAGTTTATTCAAAACTCGATTAAACCATTGTTTGTAATCTTCAATGTCGATAACCTCTGTTTCTTTTGATTTTATCAATTCAAACTTCTCTGATTGTAGATTGTATTTAGCACCCTTATGTGGTTTGTCGTAGTAATGAGAGCGAACAAACTTCTGCCAATCATCTTTGAATCTTGGCTGCAAACAAGTTCTATAAAAAAAGAAAACTTTAGCCGGCAGCTGATACAATTGTATTTCAGGACTTGCCCCAAAATTCGTGAAGTGATACAATGTAATAGAGGGCAGAGTATTGCCTTCACGGAATTCAACTAATCGCGAAAGAGCATTGTCAACGAAATCGAAAATTGCATTGGCAGGCTTATTATAGTCCGATTTTACAACACCTTCAGAAAGACCAACACCAATTTCATGAAGGTTTCTTTCAATGGTCAATTTCACAAACAATTTACTAAGCGCCTCATTGCTGCTTTGCATTAAGCTAATTTTTCCTTGTAATTGCTGGCACGCAAAAGGAACAAAGTGAATTCGAATTAGAGCTTCCTTAGAAAGTGAAATCCCTTTCTGGAAAAAGTGGTGAAAGTTAATTAAGGTTCCCGAACCTGTCATTATTGAATTGTCTCGGCCACCAAAAAACAATTTAGCTTCTCGTCCGGTAATTCGGCAATATCCTATTTCTGAAGGTTCTGATTCTTTTAACAGGGCTTCGAAATACTTTACTGTCTCCTCTATTTTGCGAGGTCCTTTAAAAGCAGGTTGGGTGATTTTCGAGTTGAGAAAGAAGGCATTTAGTTTTCCACCCCATTTCTCAACGTAGATCTTTGTAATGTAGTTAATCAATTCAAGAATATCCTTTTCGGGGAATTTTTGCGAAAGATATTCAATGGCAAAGCCGCCTGCATCGGCAAACGGATCACCGGTTGGGCGGGTCAGCCATTCGTAATCGATTGTTTTGTAGGTTTGTTTCATAGATTTCGTTTAAAAGATACAATTATTTGATGCGCTGTTTTCTTCCATAAATCACTATCGTCAAATCCGATAATCTCATCATAGGTGTAGTCCTGATCAAGCATTTCGTTGATCTTGAACTGAGCAAATTGTGTCAATTCTTCGCGGTTCCAATAATGTCCATCTTCTGTGAAATAATTCATTTCCATTGAGAAATTATTTTAAAATATTTCTCAAAAGTATAAAAGTTTTCTTTTTTTCCAATGAAAAAGAATATTTATGTTGGCTTATCAAGTTTGTTTTTTTCAATTGCATTATCTACTTTTGTTCAAAAATTCAATATACAACTACTTCAGTATGCAATCGTACCATTTTGGAATTGAAATATGAAAAAGAACAGTTAGGTGTTGTTTTTAATCCATTTCTCTAAACATTGAGGAATGGATTTTTTATTCTTTGCTAATCTTCGTTCACCTCCTCGCCCTTTTCTTTCATTTTATCCATATTTTATTTTCGTTCTACCATCTTCCAAACGCTGTCAAGGAACTTCGCGCGCTGACAGGTTTTTGTAAATTGCGCAAACCCGACAGCGTCGATAGACCTGTCGGCGTTTAAATTACGCGCTCGCCCAAAATCGCCTGCCGTGCCGTTGAAAATTCCCTGCCGTGAATTTTTTTTTTCTTAACGTGAAAAAAATATTTCCTAACGTGAGAATTTTTTTTTGTGCCGTGAGAATTTTCATTCCCACGGCACAAAAAAAAACATTGTGCGCAGTATTAAAACTGCAAGTTCGTTTGCTTAGTTGTTTCTAAGCTTCTTTGGTGTAATTTAAAGTTGCCAGCATCTCCTTTATGTCTTTACCGGGAGTTAAAAATCACTTTGGCGTTTTTAATGGCTTTGGCGTTTACCTCGTCGGCATTTGCTTTACCCTCGCTGCTGATGCTAACCCTAAGGCTACCCATTTCGCCCAAACGAACAATTTGCCCGTCGGCTAACGAATCGCGCATTACATCGACCATAGCGTACAATACCGCACGAATATCGGCACCACTAACGGTACTGATTTTTTCGATCGACCGGGTTAAACCGGCTAATGTAAGTTCGCCACTCATTACTGGCGAGGCATAAAACTTTTTTTCACCGCCACCGGCAACACCCGGCTGGCCTTTTTCAATTACTTTAAATTTAACTGTCATAGTTAAGAGTTTAAAAATTAAACATATACAACACCATACTGTACTGGCGTCTTTTTCTTTTCATACGATAATTGTTTATTTTTAAGGTCGTATGGAACTCGCATGAAGAAAATTATCATCAACTTGGATGTGAATATTTTACATGCTCGTTTCAACTTACACCCCCATAGCCCAGTCTATTCTCTCCATATCGATTTTCATTTTGTGCCATGCTTCGTATTCTTCTTTTCCGCCAAACCATTCAATTACCTCGTCGCGCTTCAGCTTGGTGGCTTTGTCCGACGTGCAGGTTAGGTAACTGCTCCAGGGATACTCCAGTGGGTGGCTGCAAAAACCGTGGTGTACAGGATTTTGATGTATATAAATTATCAATCGTTTCAGGTATTGAATATTTTCCACTTGTTTGCGCTTAAAAGGTCGTTCGAATAAAGAACCACGGGCTTCAACCCATTTGTTATAAGATTGGGCATACGAATTGAATAGTTTTGCAAATTGTTGAGATGGTGTGCCAATTTTCAGTGGTTTATCGTTTTTATCTCTGACAGAGTTCGAAACTCTGTCAGAGATAAATGCAGCAATTTCTTCTTCATTCTTTATCTGAACTGCAAAATGTACATGGTTCGGCATCAAAACCCAGGCATACGTTTTTCCAATTGGTTCAACGTATTTATCATATAGATGCAGAAAAAAATCATAGTTCTCTGCTTCTGTAAATACATTACGCATACCTACCCCATGTGAATAAATGTGATAGAATTTGCCATATTGTAATTTTTCAGGGTTCATAACCTTTGATTTTATATTTCTTTTTTACTTATATCGACTTTTCTAGGTTCTCCGAACTCTGAAAGGTCTGTCGGTATTTAAAATCATATTTTCAATGCTGACAGGTCTGTTGGACGCTGTCAGATTAATCATCGCAACTGTTTCCTCTTCAAACCTTTCTGCGTCGATAGACTTATCTGCGTTTGAATACTTAAAGCCCATCCATTTCAATCAATCTCCCATCAATCTTTTTCCGTTCAATCTCCCATCAATCTCTAACCATCCAAACCCGCTGCTGCTTTTTTCGCTAGCCCCGGCATTCCATACCATTTTTTGTACCTCAAGGGGTGCTGTAAGTCGAAAATTGAAAAGATTACCCACCACGCGCGATTCTTCACGTGTTCCAGGCTTAACCAGGATACCTGACCGCTTAAAATCGCTGGTGATTTCGAGTTTCAATGGGAATGCGAGAGTTGAATGGTGGATGCTTTGAAATTTTTCTGAAATGTGTTTCAATGCCAGGGGAATGAATAGTTCGTCGTTGGGCGACAGGTACTGCGGATGCTTATCGGTTTCGCTTTTGTAGCTCACTACCCACGGCGTTTGCAAACGGTAGTCCATCGTTTCGGCAAAAGCGGGTTCGGGCAAGGCTTCAACGGCGCTTACTTTAAAATCGATGCCATTAAATTTGTCGCCCAAGTAGAATTCTTGCTGCAAAAACAGACCTTTAATAAATGTTGAAGCCACTTCGTCAATATCAAACGAAAGTTGAAGGCCGATAGCATGCCCCGATATTTCGAACAACTTTTTTTCTTTCCAAAGCTTCGGTTTTCCAAAATTCAACCTCGAAAAACAAAAAAGCTTATACAATTTGGTTTCGCTTTGTCCATATCCCCTTTCATGCAGGAAGCCTGCAAATTCGGCATCAGCTTTTCGCAGCACATTATAAACCCATGCGCTGATGTAGTACTGGTAATCCATAGGCAGCATACGCTGCTTTGTGGTACGGTTAAATATAATTCTAAATCTCATATCGTTATTTTCAAAATAATCAATCTCCAATCAATCTCTTTTCAATCTTTTCCTTTTCAATCTCCCATCAATCTTTTTCTTTTCAATCTTTCTCAATCTTTTCCTTTTCAATCTCCAATCAATCTTTTTCCTTAAACAACACAACTACTCCAACTTGCTTTTCGGGGTATTTTTCGGGCGAAACACGGTTTACACGAGCTTCAAAAATATCGGTATAACCGAGGTTCAGCAATTGGCTTATTATTTGGTTTTCGGTACGTGGCACATAACCCAGTTTCTTTTTCATAAAAAATATGGCTACTGCATTGGGGTCATATTTATTTTCGGGTTCTGCAACCAACTCAAGTGTTTTCCCTATCGAAATATTTTGAAAAACCTCTACCCCATCGTAATACGTAAACCCGGCCAAATCGAAATGTGTTAAATGTCTGTCTTTCATGATTTTAATTTTTAAGTATTAAACATTATTTTAAGTATTCGATGTAAAGGTAGCGGCTGGCTTTGACAGCTTATGTCAACACCTGAAATATTTCAAAAACAAGCGATTAATTATCGTACACTTAGCCCTTTTGCAATTTTATGATTCAGAAAATTAATAAAGCCGGGGGTTTCAACAACTGTTATTTCATCGAGAAGCCCCAAAACAAAGCGGCCAACACCTTCGTAGCTGCAAACATTGGTACTAAGCATCCATTTATTATCGTTAATTTTCGTGAGTTCTTTCTCGGCCAGGGGATATTCCTCTGTCAGGAGATGAGCTGCTCTCAGGCTCATTTGCAGTTTAATAGGCAATAATTTATCGCTACTAATTCTAAAAATATCGATGTGTCCTTTTTTATGCTTTTCTTCAAATTCCCAGTTTCGGGGTATTATCTCTACAGAACCAACACGCGAGAGTTTAAACAATTTATTCTGCTTTGCTTTAATTTCGTAAGCCCAAAGTTGAATGTAATTGGTTGTAAAACCGAAAGGTTCAACCAAACGGTTTGAAACAAGCTTACTGTTTGCCGAGCAATAATCTTTAAGAATAACTTGTTGCTTGTTTTCAAAGGCTTCAAGCAAATGATTGACATTTTTAGCATTTTCACCATGAACAATCGTATCGGCCAATATTTTATAGTCGTAAACGGTGTATAATTTACGCTTGAGGTTTTGCTTAATCAGGTTGTTTTCATCAATCCCTTCGATGGCACTTTTCAGAATATAGGCTTCTTCATCGGTAAAATGAATAAGCTGGCTAATATCTTTGAAATAAGGCGAGGATTTATCGATTCGAAAAATATCGTTTTTCTTTTTAATTACAAATCCGGCTTCACGAAAAGTGTCGATATACCGGTAAATGGTACGTTCCGACATAGCAAATTTATTAGCCAATTGGGATATAGTATAATTCGTGTTCGATGTTATTAGCATCATCAATCGTAGCAGGCGTTCAAGTTTTGGCTGATCCATAAGAAGAAATTTGAAATTAGCCTATGAACTTATAAATTATTATTGCAACATCAAAACAAAATTGTGTGAACAGCATGTTTAGATGAGTGAACTGTCTGGAATGTTTAGTAAGCATTATCACATCGCTTGTACGTTAGACATGAGACAATGAGACAATGAGACGTGAGACAATGAGATATGAGACAATGAGACTTTGCCTGTAAAAAATTAGATATCAATAATATATACAGCTTAAAGCAGCGAGAAACAAACAACTCATTGTCAGCAACTTTTTTTTTAAAAAAAACAGCAATGAACTATTGCACATGAATGACCACCATAAATAAAAAGAAGCCCCGACATGGATACCATGCCGGGGCTTCTTTTTACGAAAACAAATTGTTCTTACTTATTTAAGCTGTCTTTGTATTCGTTGAATGCGTTAATATTATCGTCGCAGGCACCAATGTATGTTTTAGCCTGTGAATTTGTTGGGTCAATTTTAAGAATTTCTTCGAACAATGGTTTTGCTTCCTGAAATTTAGTAACAGCTTTCGACATATTGGTCAGGTAGTCGTTCGGGTCGCCCGAAGCTGCGGCCTTAGCCAGTTCGTTAGCCTGGTTAAAAGGCTCAGCGGCCTCTTTTAACATTGGTACAGTAAGCATCGAAAGCATTTTTGATTTTTCCTTGCTTTTTGGATATTTTTCCAAAGCGGTTTTCAATGTGCTCACCATTTTTGCGTCGTCGCCAGCATCTTTATATATCTGGGCCATGTACAGCATCGATATATCTTCGCGATATTCCAAATCAATGGATTCCTGGAAATGACTTAATGCCAAATCGTTTTTGTCCATTTTGCTTGCACAATAGGCCATATAATACGTGATTTTACCATCGGTTTTAGCTTCTTTGCCACCTATTTCTCTATATTTTTTAAAATAATCGTATGCCTTACTGTAATTTTTGGCTTTCATAAAATCGGATGCAGCATACAAAAAACTTCGTTGATACAAACTTTGTGTATTTGTATCTTCTGTTACACCTTCTTCTCCTGAGTTGAAATATTTCTCCCAATTTTCAATAGCTTCAACATAGTTTTTGTTCCTGTACGCGTCGTTTCCTGCATTTTTGGCTTTCTGTCCTTCGCTTAAATCCTGTGCTTGTATCGAAAGTGTTAAAACAGCCATAATTGCTACCATGAGTATTTTCTTCATACCAAATTCCTTTTTAAATTTTTGATTAAAATTGTAATTGATTTTTATTGGCGACCAAATATAACTAAAAAGTTATTTTCGGGCATAACCTTACGCATTTTTTTGCGTTTTTAGAGTCATTCTAAGGATTGTATAAATCCTTGTTCCAATATTTTACAATATTATTTATCATTTCTCTGTAATTTTTAGCAATGGTATTTCCGGGGTTTAATTCGAGTATGCGGTTCGTACTATTCAAGGCTTCGCCCCACTTTTGCATTTTATACAATATTCTCACTCTTAACCATAAGGCTTCCTCGTTTTCATTGTTAGTCTCCAGTATTTCATCGACAAGAGTAAGCGCTTCGGTGGTTTTCCCCTCTTCGAAATATTCACCGGCAGTTTTCAATTGTTGACCATTTAAAATTTCATGTCCTGCCTTTTCGCCCAAATCAACCATTTTATTATACGTATTTTTCATTGCTTCTTCAATTTCATTTTGATTGTTAGCTAACGATAAGATGCCTGTAAATAGATTGTTTTGTTTCAATGCATTAAAACCACACACGGCCAGCACTGGTCTTTCAATTATCGTTCCAAACTCTAAAACCGCACCGGGTAGTTTGCCATAAAGCGTTGATTCATCGACACTGCCCTCACCTGTAATAATGCAATCGGCTTGCCTGGCCAGCTTATAAAAGCCCGATTTTTCAAGAATAAACTTAGCTCCGTCGATTATTTCTGCATTGAATAAGGCCTTACATGTAGCCACAATTCCTCCGGCAGCTCCCCCCGATAACAGTTGGGCAATATCAACGCCTGTTTTGCAATGCAGCAAGCGCGCCCAATGTTCCAGGTTTTTGTCTAATTGCTGCACCATGGCTTCATCGGCTCCTTTTTGTGGGGCAAAAACCCTGGCAGCTCCTTCGTTGCCCAGCAGTGGGTTTTTTACATCGCTAATTATTTTTAGTGATACTTCGGCAAGCTTCTTTTTTGTTTTTTGGAAATCGAATGTACGAATCTGTCCCAATGCTTCGCCATTGCCCCTGTTAAGCTTTTCTTCCGAACTGTAAAATTCGGTATCCAACGCCATCAATGCTCCCATGCCGGCATCGACTGTTGCTGTACCACCAACGCACAACCATACTTCGTGTGCCCCCATGTCGATGGCTTTTTGCACCAGCTGCCCCGTTCCGTAACTCGACGCATTAAGCGGGTTATACTCGCAGGGATCAAGCAACCGTAATCCCGATGCGTCGGCCATTTCAACTATGGCAATGCGATTTGGGGTAAGAAAAAATCCCGAATCGATTTTGCGCATAAGTGGGTCGTAGGCCTTACATTTCACAAATGATGCCTTATGAATTTCGGCCAAAACCGCTGCACTTCCGTCTCCTCCATCGGCAAGCGGCAAGCTCTCAATATTGGTTATGCCCGATTTTTGTAATCCTTCGGACAAGGCGTGGGCAAATTCTACCGACGAAAGTGAACCTTTCATCGCATTCAAAGCCAGTAATACCCGTAATGTATGGTTTGTATTCCTGTCCATTTGTTAAAAATCGCCACGAGTTACACTCTGTATTCCTTTTATACTTTGAAGTTTGTTCATCAAAAATTCGAGATGCTCGATATTATTCACATAAACCCTAAGCACGCCTTCGAAGCTTCCATTCTTCGAGTCAATATTAATCGAACGCATCTGAACACCGAGATCTTTGGCTATGATATACGAAATTTCGCTCATCAATCCCTGCCGATCAACTCCCACCATGTGAATGGTAGCTTGAAACGAATTGTTTTGCTTGGTTTCGCGCCATTTGGCTTTGATAAACCGGTATGGATAGCGTTCGCGCATTTGCCGAGCATTGGGGCAGTTTTCGCGATGTATTTTAATCCCCTCTCGAATGGTAATGAATCCAAATATTTTATCTCCGAAAATAGGATTACAACACTGCGCCAGCTTATAGTTGATATTTTTTAGGTTGTTATCGATTACCAAAAACTCGTCGCTGGCATCGAACGAAAGTTGCTCAAGCTGCTTTTTGGGTAATAATTCGCTTAATACATCTTTCGCCGCATGCTCTTCATCTTCTTTTTGTTTAAGAATATTCTTAAGCTGAAGAGCTTCTATTTCGCCGGTCGATATAGCATAATACATATCCTGGGCCGATTTCATTTTCAACCGGGCAAGTAAGGTGCGAATTACCTCGTCGGTATATTCAATTTTCCAGTTTTTAAATTTTCGTTTAACAATTTCCTTCCCATTTTCGGCTTCGCGCTTTTTCTCTTCGTTTAAGCTCGATTTGATTCGGTTTTTGGCCTTTGAGGTTACCACAAATTCGAGCCAGTCGAGTTTGGGTTTCTGGTTATTCGATGTTTCGATGGCTACCTGGTCGCCATTTTTTAGCTTATGTTTTATCGATACTTTGCGGTTGTTTACCTTACCACCCACGCATTTATCGCCCAAATCGGAATGAATTTCATAGGCAAAATCGAGAATGGTGGCTCCGGCAGTAAGCTTTTTGAGGTCGCCATTGGGGGTAAAAACAAAAAGCTCGTCTTCGTAAATATTGGTTTTAAACTCGTCGAGCAGCACATTGGGGTCGCCCTCCGGATTTTCAAGTATTTCGCGAATATTCGAAAGCCAGTTGTCCAAGTCGGCATTGCCCTTTCCGCCTTTGTATTTCCAATGGGCAGCCATCCCTTTTTCGGCCACCTCGTCCATTCGGGTGGTGCGTATCTGCACTTCAACCCACTTACCATGAGGCCCCATCACCGTGGTGTGCAACGATTCGTAACCGTTCGACTTGGGAATGGAAATCCAGTCGCGCATGCGTTCGGTGTTGGGCTGATACTCGTCGGTTACCACCGAATACACCTGCCAGCAATCTGATTTTTCGTTTTCGGGCTTCGAATCGAGAATTATACGAATAGCAAACAAATCGTAAACCTCCTCGAAGCTCACTTTCGATTTTTTCATTTTATTCCAAATCGAATAAATGGACTTGGTGCGTGCTTTCATATCGAAATTGAAGTGCTTCGAACGCAATTTGGTTTCGATAGGCTTCACAAATTCTGAAACAAACATGCGCCGTTCTTCGGTGGTTTCTTCCAGCTTTTTCACAATCAAATTAAAATCGTCGGGGCGTAAGTATTTCAACGACAAATCCTCAAGTTCCGATTTTATGTTGTAAATGCCCATACGGTGTGCCAGCGGAGCATACAGATACGAGGTTTCGGTAGCGTATTTGTATTGCAGGTCGCGCGGTAAACCGGCCAGGTTACGCATATCAACCAGGCGGTCAGCAATTTTAATCAGCACCACCCGTATATCGCCACTTAAGGTCAACATCAATCGGCGAAAATTTTCAGAGTGTACCGAAATGTTAACCGTATCAATCGAATTGATTTTGAAAAGCCCATCAAGCAGGCCAAATATTTGTTCGCCAAAAATATCGGGCAGTTGCTGTATCAGCTCGTCCTTTTCGTTATTGCTTTCAAAAATATTATGCAGAAGCGAAGCCACAATCGAGTCGGTACCAATGCCAATATCGCCGGCTACCACTTTGGCTACTTCAATGGAGTGAAATATAATAGGGCCGCCCGACTCCCAGCACGAATCGCCCAGTATTTCGTGAGCTTTTTCGGCAGCGCTACGCACCCTTTCGGTATCGATAGGTACGGTACTTTTTTCACAAATACCAATAAGTTGGTTTACTCGTTCGTCGAAAGTAAGGTTTGTTTTTTTCATACGATAATTGTTTATTTTCAAATGCCGTATGGAACTCGCATGTAATTAATTTTCATCTACTTGGATGTAAGTATTTTACATGCTTGTTTCATAACACAATTTATTTCAGGCCAAAATTCTACGTAAAAATATACATTTCTGTTCAGTTCGGCAGGGCTGAAACCGTTCAAAAAAAAGAGTCCCGACAATAACCAGGACTCTTTTTAGATGAAATATCATTTAAGGCTTAATATCTACCTTCTAATATTTTCCTGATTTCGTCGATTCCAACTAGTTTATTCTCACCAATATTTACATCACCTCGTTGTTCCATTCGGTCGGCAATTTCGTCGGCAATAGTTACCGGGATATAGTAATCTCTGAGCCTGGTTTTAATCCCCATCGATTCGAAAAAATCTATGGTCTTTTTAATGGCTGCGTCAACTATTTCGTCGTCAGAATTTCCGGTAATACCCCAAATACGCTGAGCATATTGAGTAATCTTATCCTTTTTCGACTCTTTCATCACCTTCATGGTTCCGGGCAACACAATTGCCAGTGTACGGGCATGATCGACACCGTGCAAAGCTGTTATTTCGTGCCCAATACTGTGTGTTGACCAGTCTTGCGGCACACCTGAGCCTATGAGGCTGTTTAATGCCATGGTTGCGCTCCACATGTAATTAGCAGCAGCATTGTAATTCGAAGGATCGGCCAACACTTTCGGTCCCTCTTCAATTAGAGTCAACATAATACCCTCGGCCATACGATCTTGGACTTTAGCATCGACCGAATAAGTAAGATACTGCTCCATTACATGTACAAAAGTATCGACTATGCCGTTTTCAATCTGGCGCTTAGGAAGCGACTCAACCACCTGTGGATCGAGTACCGAAAACAAAGGGAGCAACTCAGGCGACGAAAAAGCCAGTTTTTCTTTGTATTCAAGTCGTGAAATTACGGCGCTGCCATTCATCTCACTCCCGGTAGCCGGAAGAGTAAGCACCGTACCAATAGGCAATGCCTCCAATACTTCTTCACTGTGTGCCAGTATATCCCAGGGATCTTCGCCCTCGTAAAAAGCGGCAGCAGCAATAAATTTAGTTGCATCGATAACCGAACCACCCCCTACGGCCAGCAAAAAATCAATCTCATTTTCGTCGATTACATCTAGCGCTTCCATACATTTTTCGTAACTCGGATTTGGCTCAATACCGCCAAATTCGTAATATTCGAAATCGCTAATTGCATCGATTACCTGGTCGTAAATACCATTTTCTTTAATACTTCCCCCTCCATAAATCAAAAGGATGCGGGAATCAGCAGGGATTTCTCCGGTTATTGCTGCAATTTGGTCTTTCCCAAACAAAATTTTTGTATGATTGTAAAAGACAAAGTTCTTCATAACTATTCGTACTTTTGTAAAAGGTTAAATTATTTTATACATATTTAGCTTCACGCTGGAATCAATTCTTATTCGGAATGTTATCCATTGAACAAAGCAAATAAAAATTTCAAATAATCGCATTGTTACGCGAGTAAAAATTTAAAAAAAAATGAAGACAGATACCACAAATGAACAAGTGGAGAATTTTAAGGCGCGAATAAAGAATATTTCGAATGCCGAAATTGTATCGATGTTGCAATACCGCGAACAATTTCAGCCGTTTGCCGTTGAAATTGCTGTAACCGAAGCTTTAAACCGGAACATAATTACTTCGAAAAACGATTTGAACAAGCCTGAATTTCAACCTAAATCATCCAATAAGAAAACGCTATTCCCAATGGCAAGCTCTGATGCATATACTTTTGGAATTTTCAAAAGTTTATGTCGAATCGCATATTTTTATGGAATTATCCCCCTGATTTATGCTGTTTTTCAGCTTATAAAAGGAGAATATCTTTACGCATTAGCTGCCATTATTGCCGGTATCGGAATTGGATATACGGTATATAAGCTCGAAAAAACGTTTAACATTCTTTATTCAAATTTGCTTTTGCTGATAAACGTTGCTACCATTGCTCTTTCGGCCTACTTTCTGTATTCGTACAAGTTCCATTCGTCTATGGATGTGTTTGCTATAGGCTGTGTGGTGGCCATAACCTTATACATTACATTTTACCTGCGAAAATTGAGCGCGTATTTTTTTAACAAAAAGAAATGATGCTACTAAAATTTGGAGAAGCATATCATCAATTCACCGACTGCCAATTGCCATTCGTCGATTATCGAATCTAATTACATTGAAAAACAACTACTTTTATGAAGATTAACCGAAAAAGACTAATGTATATGCTTAAAATTGGCTCATTTATAGTAATGCTGGGAGCTCTGCTGGCTTTACTTCTAACTTCGTGTAATGGCTATATTCAGCAATCGGCCGAGCAATTTACTCCAAAAGAAATTGAAGTTGAACCCTTCAACAAAATCGAGCTTCAGGGTGGTTTTAATGTCGTTATTACGCAAGGCTACGAATCGTCGTTATCGATCCAGGCCAGCGAACAAAATATGAAAAACATTAAAACCGAAGTTTACAATGAAACCTTGTATATAAAATTGAACGTTAAATCGATAAGCCTTAACGAGATAAAATTAAATATTGGCATAAACGAACTTACTGCTTTGAAAATTGAAGGCGGATTAAATCTCAACACCAACGAAACGCTGGAGCTTAACGAACTGTTTTTAAAGGTTGAAGGCGGTGCCAATGCCTCGCTAAACCTAATTGCTCACAGCATCAACACCGAAGCCGAAGGCGCTGTTAATCTTGAATTTAAGGGCAGCACCAACGACTTTACAATTAAAGCCGAAGGTGCCTGCAACATTAACGCCGGAATGCTTGAAGCTAAGAATGTTAGCTGCCGGATGGCCGGTGCAGGCAATGCGTTGGTTTATCCCACCGAAACACTATTTGCCAAAATTGAAGGTATTGGCAAAATCAGCTACCGGGGCTCTCCCGCCATAACCAAAGAAGTTGACGGCATAGGCTTAGTATATCGCAAGTAAAAGTGAAACAAGCTATTTTCGACTCAACAAAGCAACCAACACCGCTTTGATACTGTGCATTCGATTTTCGGCCTGGTCGAACACAATCGATTGTTCGCTCTCGAAAACATCGTTGCTCACCTCAAGCCCTTCAAGTCCAAATCGTTTGTATAGCTGCTCTCCCACCACAGTTTGCCTATCGTGAAAAGCCGGCAAACAATGCATAAATTTCGCTTCGGGGTTTTCGGTTTTCAGCATTAACTCACGGTTTACCTGGTAAGGCTTTAGCAAACGTACCCGGTCGTCCCATACATTTTCGGGCTCACCCATCGACACCCACACATCTGTATAAATAAAATCGCAATTTTTAACCGCCATATCGATGTTATCGGTTATTACAACAGTTCCCCCCGACATGGAAGCAATTTCCTTACAAGTTTCAACCAGGGTTGAATCGGGCTGATACATTTCGGGAGCACAAGCTCTGAA
>JAFGGY010000063.1 GCA_016930365.1 Prolixibacteraceae bacterium
AAGTACAGTAAAGACCGAAAGATGTCCAGAGTTCCATTAAAACTTACAGATGGTAGAGTTTTAATGTTATCACCAGGAAAGCACAATGAAGTTCAGGCTGCGGTTGTGGAAGAGTTTGCTTCACGATTTGCACAAGGTTCAAAACTGCTTTATGTAGGAGACACAGAGAAAAAAGATTTACACTTAGACAAAGAAACTCTTGAAAGGATTGGAATTCCGATTACAGAACATAGCAAATTGCCAGACATTGTAATTTATGACGAATCAAAAAATTGGCTATATCTCATTGAGGCTGTAACTTCACATGGCCCAATAACACCGAAAAGAATTGTTGAATTGGAAGAATTTCTGAAAGATTGTAAAGCTGGAAAGATTTATGTTTCGGCATTTCCCGATTTTACAGAATTTAAAAAACATACTGCAGAAATTGCATGGGATACCGAAGTTTGGATAATAGAATTCCCAGAACATATGATTCATTTTAACGGTGATAGATTTTTAGGGCCGAGATAATATCAATTGTTCGCTACTATTTTTTTAGTTGCTGATAATGAATTGATTGCACCTCGTCGGTTTAGTTATCTAAGTTGCTAATATTTAATTTGTTACGAACAAAAGTCTCATATCTCATGTCTTTCATCTAACGTACTGTTGAATATTTTTCGAAACAAAAAAGCCGGCAACATTTCATGTTGTCGGCTTTTGGTGTTTGTATTGTAATTTTTAGCTGCGTACTGCGGCAATTCCGGGTAGTTCTTTTCCTTCGAGGTATTCGAGAAGTGCACCACCGGCTGTTGAAATGTACGAAACTTCGTCGGCCAGGCCAAATTTATTGATGCAGGCTACCGAGTCGCCACCGCCAATAAGCGAGAAAGCTCCTTTTTTGGTTGCCGTAACGATAGCATCGGCAATGGCACGCGAGCCTTTGGCAAAGTTGTCGAATTCGAACACGCCAACCGGACCATTCCATAGAATTGTTCCCGATTCTTCAATAACTTTTTGCATGTCTTTGATGCTTTCAGGGCCGGCATCCAGTCCTTGCCATCCGTTCGGTATATCATTCGATTGCAATACTTTGGTATTGGCATCGTTCGAGAAATCGTCGGCTGCCAATACATCGCTGGCCATAATAAGCTTAACGCCTTTTTCTTTGGCTACTTTTTCGATGGTTTTAGCCGTTTCGAGAAAATCGTCTTCGCAAATCGAATCGCCAATATTGCCGCCGCGGGCTTTTACAAAGGTATAGGTCATACCGCCACCAATAATCAGGTTGTCAACCTTGTTAAGCAGGTTTTCGATAATGGTAATTTTTGACGAAACTTTGGCACCACCCATAATGGCTGTTAACGGACGTTGAGGTGATTGAACCACTTTTTCGAGGCTTTCGATTTCGCTGCCAATTACGTAGCCAAACATTTTATCGTTAGGGAAGAATTTAGCAATTACAGCGGTTGAGGCGTGGGCGCGGTGAGCAGTTCCAAATGCATCGTTAATCCAGCAGTCGCCATTTTTGGCCAGTTGTTCAGCAAAAGCTTCGTCGCCTTTGGTTTCTTCGGCATGGAAGCGCAGGTTTTCGAGAATCAGCACTTCGCCCGGTTTAACATGGTTGGCCATTTCGAGTGTTTCGGCACCTATACAGTCGGGTGCAATATTAACTTTAGCACCGTCGAGCAGTTCTGAAAGGTGCTTAACCAGGTGACGCAGTGAGAATTTGTCTTCCGGTCCGTCTTTGGGGCGGCCAAGGTGCGACATAATAACGGGCGAACCGCCTTTTTCAATTACTTTTTTAATAGTAGGCAAGGCAGCTCTCATGCGGGTATCGTCGGTAATTTCGAATTTATCGTTTAACGGCACGTTAAAATCAACCCTGATGAGTGCCCTTTTTCCTGAAAAATCGTATGTTTCAATTGTTTGCATTGTGATATACTTTAGTTAGAAATTGATTTCAAAGATAAAAATTTCTGCGCGATTATGAATGAACAACTGGTTTTAATGCACGATGTTAAAGTGTCGTTAAAACATTTTAATGCGGGCTAAGCTATGATTTTACTCTTTTTTTTCTTCAGGCGCATGGGTCTCCTCTGTGCTTTGTATGGTTTGTTGATTCACATGGTTGTTTTCAAATTCGGTTGAAAGCCCGGGTTCATTTTTCTCGTTAGTTGATTGAACCATTGCTTTTGCACTGTTTTTATCGATTAAAAACACCCAAAACGAACTGGCTACTATGCTGATGAGCACAACGGCATACGATACATTTTGAATTGCCTGCCCACTGCTTACAAGTGTTTCGTTTGCCATTTCGGTTCCATGCAACGATAAGGCGTATTGTAGTGGTAGTGAGGCAAGTACAGCAGCAACTAATCCTCGTGGCCCCATAGCACCAACCAGTTTTTTATCGCGTGGGCTTACATCGTGCTTGCCCATAATTTTTGCGGTAAACGGACGAAGTAGTAAAGTGCCGGCAACAAATATAAGACCTACCAGTATGTGCCACAGGTTATTTAACTGGATGCTAATTCCGATATAAACAAAGAAATAGGTTTGAAAAACAAACACAATTTCAGAAAAGAAAACTCTTTCGGTTGTGTTAAGGCTGCAATCTTCCTGTGTGTTTACGATTCGTTTCATCAGGTTTGCCGAGCCGATGTTGCCGGCCATTATTCCGAACGATAAAATGCATATTCCCCCGTTGAGACCCATGTGTTCCGATAATCCGTAAAGGATGAAAGCCAGTGCAAACGATGTAAACATGGTGTTGCTGATATTGGCCAGCCAGGTTCTTAAAACAGCAATCCAAAGAAAACCAGCTCCAAGGCCAAGTAGGATGGCGAAAAGAAACGAAATGCCCATGTTCTGAAAAACTCCGCTTATGCTTACCTCTCCAGTTTGTATTCCGGCAAGCAGCGCAAGGGCAACTACAAGGCAAAATACATCGCTTAAGGCCGATTCAATGTAAAGTGTTGTTTGAGTTTTCAGACCCGATTTGAGTTGTTTAACCATGGGTATTACCACTGCCGACGAAGTGCCACCCAATGCTGCACCTAAAAACATGCTGTAAAGGTTATTCAGGTTTAACAGGTACTTTCCAATAACAAAACCGATTGCCATTGCCCCGATAAAATTGAGCAGTGTGAGCAAAGAGGCACTTAATATTGACTTTTTTAATGCTTCGAGGTCGAGGCTGGTTCCACTTTCGAAGAGTATAACAATAAGTGTGATGGTTGTAAAAACCGAACCAAATTCGCCTAAAAACGAGGGGGTTATTAATCCAAAAACCGGCCCGGCCAGCAATCCGGTTACAATTAAAATGAGCACGTTTGATACTCTGATTCTGCTGAACAGGGCATTTAATACGTGCGAGAAAAAAATGAGCAAGCCTAAGGCAATGATTATAATCGAGATTTCCATAAATGATATTTTGAGGGTATAAATATCGATATTTGTTTTAATGTAGAAGTGCTATAGTTTAAATTTCTTTACTTCCTTGTCGTATTTTCGGGCATTTCCACCACTAATTTTATCTAAAAGTTTCCAAAAACCGGAGCCATGATTGGCTTCAACGGTATGAACCAGTTCGTGTAGAATAATGTAGTCAATCAGGTGCGAGGGAAGCCTCATTAGGTGGACATTCAGGTTGATGTTGCCTTGCGACGAGCAACTTCCCCAGCGCGATTTCAGATTTTTCACAAAAACCTGTTTGTATTTAAATTTATGAATTGAAGCCAGTTCGTTTACTCTTACCGGTAAGTATATTTTAGCTTCAAGTCTGCAGGCTTCAACAATAACCTTCGATATAAATTTTTGTACTCGTTGCGATTCAACCTCTATGTTTTCGGGAATTTTTACGAGAAATTCGTTTTTTTCGCCCCGATAAGCATTTAGCTCTTCACGCCTGCTTGTTTCTATAATAATTGTAGTATTAAAAAGTTTTATTGTATCGCCCGGTTTGTAAACGGTCTTCTGTTCAAGATGCTTGTTTTGTTGTTCTTTAATCCATGCCGTATTATCGAGTATAAATTTTGTAACATCTTTCGATGCAGTAAACCACGGGTAGTTTACCACAATTTCGCCATCGGGTTTTACCCGCATAGTTATGCGTTGTGCGTTTCGGCGACGGGTCGTTTTTATTACGCCCAGCCCTTCTATTGTGTAATAATTTGTTGACATTTGTTTCTAATATTCTCTTAAAACGGCATCGAGTTTTTGATCGATAAGAGCCGATAACTCAACACGCTTATTCTCATCAAGCAAACCAAGTATTTCTTTTAAAATGCTGCTTTCCTGGTCAATAAATCGTTGGTAGGTGTCGATATAATTTTTTCCCAGCGAGAGGTAAAATTCGATGTTGTTGATTCGTTGCAGGGCAATGGTTTTGAGCAATTTGTCGGCTTTTTCGCTTTTGTTGAGCCGGTAGTAAATGCTGGCATTTGCAACATCGGTAAGGCTGGTTTTATATCGTTCGGGGGGCAATATGCTGTATAATTTGTCGATTGTTTTTTCGGTTTTTTCTTTTTCGCTTTCAATGAATAACGCCGAAGCCAACTGGTAAAAGTTGTGTTTTATATCGGTGGCCTCAATCGTGTTACGGGTGTTAATGCAAATATGAATATCAGGATTGTCGATATTTCCCCATTGGTATTTCTTCATTAAGTTTTCGTACAGAACAGCTGTGTTGGTACTTTGCATGCCTTTTTCTTTTTTAATCGGAAGAAAACGATAAGCCAGGCCTTCGTTGTACAGATAGGGTTCGAGGTCGATGTTCATGGTTTGAATTACACCCAGGTCGAAATACAATGGGCGTTGCCAGTTATTGTTGGCCAGCATATCGAGTATGGCCAAATCGCTCTTGGTTACATAATTTCCTTTGTACGAAATGAAAATGGTATCGGCAATTTCATTGAACCGGCTAACCGGTAAGGTGCTGCTTTCGATAACAGCCTGTTTGTTAACGGTAATCTTGAAGTTTCGGGTAGGCATGTAGTTGTACGAGTCGCCTCCGCGGGTTTGCAGCTTGGCACGCTCGTTATCGTTAAGGGCGAATTCAATAAGCCTCGAAAGTTCAATGGCTTTTTCAACATCGTCGCGTATTAAAACCGCGTTGCGGTTGTTGTAAACATATTTTTCGGAGGCCATGGTAATGGGTAGCGGTTCCGAATCGTATGTTTTTTGTTTCATTTGATTAATATACCAGTCGCTGTGTAGCAGGGTAACATTGCAAATGCGCACATCGGGGCGTGTTTCTTCTACATCCTGGGCATACCAAAGCGGAAAGGTGTCGTTATCGCCATAAGTAAATAAAACAGCATTTGGTGCACAGGTGTTCAGGTAGTTTTTACCGGTGTCGCTTACAAAGTATCGCCCCGAACGGTTGTGGTCGTTGTAATTTTGGGCAAGCAACAGAGCCGGAACCGCTAGTCCTAAAACTAGTGCCGGAACATGTGGCATGGCGGGTAATTTTTTAACAAAAAACGAGTAAAGCGAGATAACACCTATTCCTATCCATATCGAAAAAGCATAAAACGAACCGATGTAAGCATAATCGCGCTCGCGGGGTTGGTAGGGCGTTTGATTCAGGTATAGCACAATGGCTATTCCGGTCATGAAAAACAGCAAGGCAAGCACCCAGAAATCGTTGCGGCTTTTTTTATAATGAAAAAATGCACCCAGAAGCCCTAACAGCAAAGGCAGCATAAAATATCGGTTGGTGGTTTCGGGGTTGCTGAGCGAGGCCGGTTGTGTTCCGTTGTGCCCCAGACGTGCCTTGTCGATAAATCCTATGCCCGACAGCCAGTTGCCGTTCAGTACATCGCCATGCCCCTGCTTGTCGTTTTGACGGCCAGCGAAATTCCACATAAAATATCTGAAATACATGTAGCCAAGTTGGTACGACACAAAAAAGCGGATGTTTTCGCCAAAAGTGGGTATTGTGGCTGTTTCGCTGCCTACAGTTACTTTTCGTCCTTCAATTTTACCCCACATTTTGTACCCGTGTACATGGTTGCTTTGCGAGCTGTACATGCGGGGAAACAGTGTTTTAAATCGCCTGTCGAACTGGTATTCGGCCGAGCTTTCAACTTTGATATATTCTTCGTCTCCGGGATAATATTCGGTTTTTCCTTTTTCGACATCAACAGCCGGAGCATTGTAGTAATGGCCGCTTACCAAGGGTGTTTGTCCGTACTGGCTGCGGTTGAGGTAGTTTACCAGCGCATAGGCATTTTCGGGGTTGTTCTCGTCCATAGGCGGGTTGGCTGCCGACCGAATAATGATGCTTGCATATGAACTGAACCCCAGGCAAATAAGCAAAACCGACATGGCGGCGAGGTTTAGCAATGGCTTGTTCTTTTGATAGCTTATTGCCACTACGACTACCAATAACCCTAAAAGCAGAACGATAAAAAACAACAGGCCCGAATTGAACGGCATGTTGAATGAGTTGACAAACAGCACTTCAAATTTACGGGCTAAGGCTGGTATGCCCTGCACAATGCCATACATGATGAATAGGATTGTTGCCCCTGATGCTATAAGCGTTGCCAGTACCCCTTTGCTTGCAGGGTTATACTTTTTGAAGTATGCAATAAGCGCAATGGCTGGTATAGCCAGCAGGTTAAGCAGATGTACACCAATGGAAAGCCCCATTAAATATGCAATGAAAAGTATCCATCGGTTGGCATGTTTTTGACCGCATTCGGCTTCCCAGCGTAGAATGGCCCAAAAAACCACAGCTGTAAATAACGACGATAAGGCATAAACTTCTGCTTCGACAGCCGAAAACCAGAACGTGTCGGTAAATGCAAAGGCCAGAGCCCCTATAATGGCCGAACCATACAGTACGGTTTCGGGTATTTCTTTATTGCTTTTAAAACGAAGCACCAGCCGAACGATAGTCCAGTACAGAAACATAATGGTGGCAGCACTGGCAATAGCCGAAAAGGCATTCATGAACAAGGCAACATGAGCATTGGAGGGAGCAGCCAGCGAAAAAACCCGCTGCACCAGCAGAAAAAAAGGTGCCCCCGGTGGGTGTGGAACTTGTAATTTATGTGCAGCGGCAATAAACTCGCCACAATCCCAGAAGCTGACTGTAGGCTCAAGCGTTAACAGGTAAACGATAAGCGAAACGATAAAAACGGCCCATCCGAGCAGGTTATTGGTTTTTTTTTGAAGTTCCACGTTGCTTGGTTTTAGTTGCTATTGTAGTTTTTGGAGCAGCCAGGCCATGTTTTCGCCCAGTTTTTGCATTACGCCCATTCCTTCGGTATCGTTAAGTACGTCGCCGGGGTTTTTCCCAAAGCCGATATTCCAGTAGCTCGAACCGGGTACTACCATTTGGTTTATCAAAAAGAAGTTGTTCATGCTGGCTAGGGCATGCAAATCTCCTGCGCGGCGTTGAACAACGAGCCCTGCACCTACTTTGCGAGCCAGCAGGTTACCGTTGCCCCGTGTAACATAACCGGCTACATCAATCAGGGCTTTCATTTCGGTGGTAACATCGGCAAAATATACCGGCGAACCCAGTATAATCCCGTCGGCTTCGACCATTTTTTCGATGCAACGGTTCAGCAACTCATTTTTAATGTGGCATTTACCGTCTTGTATTTCCCTGCATTTGCCACAGGCGGTACATCCGTGTACCGGTTTATTGCCAATTTGCACCAATTCGGTTTCGATGTTGTTTTGGTTTAGTACCTTAAAAACTTCTTTAATCATTAACGAGGTATTCCCGTCTTTTCGCGGGCTTGCATTAAATGCAACAACTTTCTGCATAATTACGGTATGTTTTTATCGCGGTTAAATACGTACGAGATGATGTTGGCACCCATTTGCAGTGCTTTTTCTCTTATGTGTTGAGGGTTGTTGTGTACGGCTGCCGATTCCCACCCGTCGCCCAGGTCGCACTCGTAGGTGTAAAATACCACCAGTCGGTCTTCGTAATACAGGCCAAAACCCTGGGGTGCTTTTCCATCGTGCTCGTGTATCTTGGGTAATCCGTTTTCAAATTCATATTCCTGGTGATAAATGGGATGGTCGAAGGGCAACTCGACGAATTCCTGTTCGGGAAATATTTTTTTCATTTCACGCCGAATATAGGGGTCGAGCCCGTAATTATCGTCGATGTGTAAAAAACCACCGCTCATCAGGTAGGCGCGTAATACTTCGGCATCGTTGTCGGAGAAAAAAACGTTGCCGTGGCCGGTCATGTGCACAAAGGGGAAGTTAAAAATATCGAAACTGCCTGTTTCAACGGTAGAGGGTACCGGGTGAATATTGGCATCGAGATTTTGGTTTACAAATTCGATGAGGTTGGGCAAAGCTGTAGGGTCGCTGTACCAGTCGCCGCCGCCGTTGTATTTTAGCAATGCAATTTTAACGGTGGTTTCGTTTTGAGCCAGTACAAAGGTGCTAAGGCTTACAAAAAGAAAGAATATCAATTTACGCATCATCATTGTCGTTTATAAGATTAACAATCTGAGTGGCAGCCACTCCCGCTGTTTCGGTTCGCAAGCGGCTGTTGCCCAATGTTATTTGTTCGAAACCCTGCTGTGCTGCCTGTTCGATTTCGGAAGCCGAAAAATCGCCTTCGGGTCCAATAAGCACCAAAACCTTATCGCCGGGTTTTACAAGGTTGAAAAGGTGTTTGCGCGGTGCATGGTCGTCGCAATGGGCTATAAACTTCGAGCCCATGTTGGCTTCGTTTAAAAACGTTTCAAAATTAGTTAAATTATTCAACCTCGGAAGGTAGGCCTTTAGCGATTGTTTCATGGCAGCAACGATTACTTTTTCGAGCCGTTCGGGTTTTATTTGTTTGCGCTCGGAATGTTCGCAAAGCAGCGGGGTTATTTCGTCGATACCAAATTCGGTTGCTTTTTCGAGAAACCACTCGAAACGGTCGTTGTTTTTGGTGGGGGCAATGGCCACGTGCAGGTAAAAATTGCGTTTTTGAAAATCGTGTTTCACTTCAATTACTTCAACCTGGCAATGTTTTGGGCTTGGGTCGGTAATTTGTGCCTCGTACCAGTTGCCTTTTCCGTCAACCAGGGTAAGCACATCGCCTTGTTTGTATCGCAAAACCCGTATGCAGTGTTTCGATTCGGTTTCGTTTAAGGTATAAATGTTGCCCGAAATATCGGGCGTGTAAAAAATGTTCATTGCCTGCCTTCTTCGTTATAAATTTTAGGATACAGGTGCAAAAATAGTAAACCTTTGCGGGCTTCAATGGCTTTCCAGCTATCGATTTCAAAATCAAGCACAACGGTTGAGCAGGTTGGCATGTGCCCATCGAAATTGGCACTCATGTTTTGAGCCATATAGTGCATAAAAGGGTTATGTCCAAAAATAAACAGCGTATCGATATTGTCGGGTGTTTTTTGAATCAGTTCGATAAAATCGGTGGTGGTAAATTCGAAGTACAAGCCTTCGATGACTTCGATATTATTGAAAGGATAGCCCAGCTCGTCGGCATAAATGCCAGCGGTGGTGATGGCTCGTTTTGCCGGGCTCGAAATCATTTTCTGCGGAATAATTTTCCATTCTTTAAGGTCGGACGCAATGTTTTTAGCATCGTTTCTTCCTCTTTCGAGCAACTCACGGTCGAAGTCTTTGTGGTAGTTTTGCTGCTCCGTTTTTGCATGTCGGATAATGACCAATCGTTTCATATTGATTTTTGATTTGATTTTATTCACTCCAAAAAAGGTTAAATTTACGGCAAAAATTCAGGATTTTGAAACGAATAGGCTTACTTTCGGATACCCACGGGTTTATCGACCCAAAGGTATATCCATTTTTCGAAAATTGCGATGAGATTTGGCATGCCGGCGATTTTGGCAACATGGAAACAGCCGATGCACTGGCTGCTTTTAAACCCTTGCGCGGCGTGTATGGCAATATCGACGACCAAAAAGTACGTAGTGTTTATAAGCGACATCTTAAATTCAGGGTAGAGGGGGTTACGGTGTGGATTACCCACATTGGTGGCTATCCCGGTCATTACGATAAAAGTGTGAAACCCTGGATTTTCGAAAATCCACCCAAACTATTCATCAGCGGACATTCGCATATTTTGAAGGTTATTTACGATAAAAAAATTGGCTGTCTGCACATGAACCCCGGGGCTGCCGGCAATCATGGATTTCATAAGGTAAAAACCCTGCTGCGCTTTGTGATAGAAGGCGACCGGATTAAAGATTTGGAGATTATGGAAATTGACCGCAAACAGTAAATTATTCGTCAATATTTTCGTACAAATCGGGCACAAAGGTTTGCTCGTCGATAGGGGTTCGAACGTAGCCTTTAGTAACCGGGCGTGGCTCAAGCACTTTCTTTTCGGGAACGTAATCGTCGTACGGAATGAGCGTAAGCAAATGGCTGATGCAGTTGAGCCGTGCTTTTTTCTTGTCGTCGCTGTCAACCACATACCAGGGCGATTGTTTCGTGTCGGTGTAGCCAAACATTTCGTCTTTGGCGTGCGAATATTCTTCCCATTTCATTCGCGATACCACATCCATGTCGCTGAATTTCCATCGTTTTGTGGGGTCGTTAATCCTGTCCTGGAAGCGTTTTTCCTGTTCCTCTTCGCTAACCGAAAACCAATATTTGATAAGAATAATGCCCGAACGAATAAGCATGCGCTCGAAATTGGGGCACGAGCGTAAAAACTCCCAGTATTCGTCGTCGGAGCAAAAGCCCATAACGCGCTCAACACCTGCGCGGTTATACCAGCTACGGTCGAGTAAAACCAGCTCGCCGGCAGCCGGCAGATGCTGTACGTAACGTTGAAAATACCATTGCGATTTTTCGCGTTCGGTGGGCACACCCAGGGCTACCACTTTACAAATACGTGGGTTAAGGGCTTCGGCAATACGCTTAATGGTGCCACCTTTCCCGGCTGCATCGCGCCCTTCGAAAAGTACGACTACTTTAAGTCCTTTGCGTTTAATGGTTGACTGAAGTTTAACCAATTCGATGTATAAGCGATCCAGTTCTTTCTCGTAAAATTTTTTGCTCAATTTGCTCATAGCCGGTTTTTTGAGGATTACATGCGCATAAATTTAAGGAGAAAAAGCAGGAAAAGCATCAATTGTTTGTGCTTAGTTATCAAAAATGCAAAAATCCCATTCATTGAATGACACAATGAACGAGATTTTGCTTAGCAAACGTATAGAAAACTTAAATGTGATACCTGTTGGCATACTAACGAGAGCAGCGGTGGGGATAGAGATGTAAGCATTCGTTGTATTTTAGGTTTGTTAAAGCTTAGTTCTCTCTCGAAAAATAACGGCTCGAAGCATCCGAATCTACTTCAGTTTTGAGTACATGGTAGGTGCTAAGGTTCGAGTTATTGCGCAGGGTAGCCTTCAACGTATCCGTTTGAGTTAACCGAATATCAGCTATCGATTGCGATATATCAGCTTCGATGAATTTTGCACCGCGCCCATTTACATTAACGAGCGAATTTTGCTCCAGTTTTATTTGTAACATTTCTAAAGTATGTGAATCGGTTGTAGTATGATTGACATCGTAATTTATTACTCCGTTCACGGCATAACAACTTAAAGAATCGACATGCAAGTTATAAATATGAATCTTCGAATTTTCTATACTTATTGATCTGAGATTCTTACAATATATAGTTCTGTTCAAGCTGTTTTCGTCTTGTGTCCAAGATAATACTAACGTGTCGCTTTTTAATTCATATTCTGGCATTTGAGCCAGCGAATCAGAGACAACAGTATTCCACGCTGTATTTGAAGATCCTTCTTGCAAATCAATTTTGCCACAATTGAATAGTACTAAATGCTCAAAAGGTGGAAAAGTAATTTCTTTTTCTTCGAATTGTGATTTTTGCTTATTGGGATCGATCTGAATAAGCAACGATAGCAAAAAGAGCCCTAATAAACTAAAAAAGATGATGAATATTTTTTTACTTGTTTTCATGGTTTTCATTTAATAGGTCAAACAAAGGTGCAAGTTCTTCATTGGTAAGGTTCAGCAGTTTTACCTGTTTGATAAACTCGGGCAACTGTACATCGAAAAACTCTTTTTTTCGCATATTAATAATTTGTTGTTGAGCGCTGTCGCTTACAAAAAAGCCAATGCCGCGCTGGTTATTGATGATGTTTTCTCGTTGAAGTTCCATATAGGTTCGCATTATGGTGTTTTGATTTACACCCACAGCAGCAGCTTGTTCGCGCACCGAGGGGATTTTGCTTCCGGCCGGGTATTCACCCGAAATTATTTTATCGCATATATTGTCGGCAATTTGCTGAAAAATGCCTTTCGTATCCTTAAATTCCATTAGGATGCCTCCTTCTCTTTAAGTTTGAAATACGTGTATGCCAATGCGATAAGGCTTATGAGCCCAAAAATTAGCGAGCCAAATGCAAAACCCTGTTTTGCAGTAATGTTATGCTCAAAGTTAGCAAGCCACGGATTGTGAAGATCTAATTTTTCAAGTAACATATACATGTAACCAATGCCGGTAAGAAAAATAAGGCCAACAAATACAATGGTTTTAATAAGCGGCAGTTTCCGGAAGGACGCAGCACCCGCAAAAGCCAACACAAATCCTAATACTGATAACATAAACAGCATTCCGAAAAGCCCGGGTTCCATATTCGCATAAAGCTTATCGAATGATATGACTTCAAAAGGGAAGGTTGTAATCCCGTTAACTTCGACGTGAGTTGTTCCAAATGACGCAAATGACAAAAAATTTCGAATGCCAACCGCCATACTGCTCGAAAGGTAGAAAATTGGGGGAAAGAGGATTATAAAGGCAACAATTTTTTCGATAAACTCGTACACGAGACGTTCGAAAGCTGTTACCGGGATCATCAGTTCGGTATAGGTTCGTTTTTTATTTCGAAACGCCGGGAAAGCAAAGCCCGTATATAGCAGCCCACTTATGCAATACACGCTAATAAACAAAGGCACCCAGTTGTCATTATTCCAAAATGAATGGCTATTAGCAATGTTCATTAATGTAAATGCAAAAATGGCAAACCAAATGGCGCCCCAAAAAAGCAGGGTTTGCCGGTAATTCGAGATAAGCGAGCAAGCAGCGTATTTGCCAAATCGTTTCAGGTTGAAAAATTGTATGTTCTTCATTTTTTTAAAGTTTCAGGTTTGCATTGTTAATTACGGCATTAAACAAAAGCTCCATGTCGATGTTCGAGGCAGAAGCACTGGCTTCGCTTATTACTTTGTAGCCTCCCGGAGCTGTTTCGGAATACAGTACTTCTCCATCGTTAAGCCGGCTTACTGTATTAAAAGCATATTTTTGAGCTATGTCCCAAACCGAACTGTGCAGTTTTACTTGCCCATGATCGAGTATCAAAAGAGTGTCAATGAGATTTTCCACATCTTTAACCTGGTGCGTCGAAATAATTACCAATTGGTCGTCGGTAAGCGAAGCAGCCACTACTTTTCGAAAAATTGACTTTGATGGAATATCCAAACCATTCGTAGGTTCGTCGAGCAAAAGCACTTTGCAGTTTGTTGAAAGCGCAAAGGCTATTAAAAACTTTTTGCGTTGCCCGTACGATAATTTCGACAAGCGGTTTTTGCTGTTCAATTCAAAATCGAGAAGAATCTGATGCAACTTGTCGGTGTCGAAGTGTGGGTAAAAAGGAGCATACGCCTTTACATACTCGCTAATTTTTACCGACGGAAGTTCATACTCTTCAGGCACCAGACAAACTTCTTCTAAAAACCGGGGATGCCGGTCGAATGGGGGTTCGCCTAAAATGGTGATTGGTTTCTTGGGAGCTTCGAGCAGGCCCGACATCAGTTTCAGGAGGGTTGATTTTCCCGCCCCGTTTTTGCCCAGCAATCCGACTATACGTCCGGCTTGTTCAGTAAATGACAGCTGGTTAAACAGTTTGGCCTGCTTCCCATACTTAAAATTCAGCTTGTTAATTTCAATTAAAGTTTTCATGATAGTGTTATAGTGAACTAATACAGTGCAAATGTAGAGCGTTTTTTTATAAAAGCAAATTTACTGGTCGTTTTTTTTTGAAAAGCCTAAAAATTTATGATTTGCTGAAGCGTGAAATTATGGAATAAAACGATGGAAAACTCGGTTAAAACCTGTATATAAATGATTTATATATGGTGATATCATCAAAGCGTTTGCTATAAGTGTTGATTATGGAATAACCGATAAATTCAACGCTTCGGTTTCGTTTAACCAGCAATTCGATAAAGGTGCGAATTGGGATGGCCGCGAAATCATAGACAAGAAAGACCACGACCTCGACAAGTAAAAAGCAGCCCGTGCCAAGTGAAATCGCAAACTAAAAAATATTTACCCACGGATTTGGCGTTCGTAAAAGCATGGTATCATTTGACTTACGGCAAGATAACTATCAATATTCGTACTCAAAATATCCCTCCTTTACATCGGGGATGGGCACTTCGCGTTGTGAAATATAAACGCTGCCAAAAAAACCGACCCCGTTCGATACATTGCTGGGCATTCTTTCGGCAACCATCGACACCGGATCATATTGCTTTTCCATATAATCATTCACAGCTTCAAAAAATGCGACAAAATCATCTGAATAATGTATGGTCTGGAATAACAAGCCATCAATGCGGTCGATCACCTGGTATGTTTCACCTTCATAGTTAATTGTTTCATCGGTATATATGTGATCATTTATAGGAATAAAACGGCTTATCAGGGGTTTCTCTTCCAAAAAAGCACTGACCCCCATCCCAATATTCACGAAAAATAACGGTTCATAAAGGCGGGTATAATTTCTTTCTATCTGATCGTAATCGTACAATTCGCCCTTATAACGATAAAATCTCCTGTCATCATAATTTGTAATTTCATTGTTACTATTGTCAATATAATAATAAACTTTAATCCATCGTGGATTCCCGAATAAATTATAAAGGGTAGTATCTTCAACATAATTGGACGATTCAATTTTCATTTCAATTTTACTGATGCCGGGCAGGTCAAGCAACTCCTGCATCCCGGTTGTTATGGTTTCAAAGCCCGGTGCCGAAATTTTCAGGTAATAGGCTTCGCCATATTGGGGTTCAAAACCATCGGGCGACAGGTAGTTTAATTCATCGTGCTTTTGAAGCATGGTTACCAATTCATCGTTTTGGTTGTAAAGTTCGGCACTTACCCCATCAATTACTTTTTCGGCATCATCATCGCTCACCGGTGGCTGTGTTTTTTGCACATGGGCAACCACCCCACGGTTGCTCACGTAGCCAATTACCCCAATTTCGGGGTCGGTTGTTGTTTCCACGCCCACTATTTTGGTGCTCATCTCCTGGCATGAAACCAAAAGAATGACAAGTAAATATAACACTACGTTTATCTGACGTTTCATGGTTCTTAATTTTTAAATAGGTACAATTTGAAATTAGCCGATGGCAGCACAAGGTACCAGTAGGTCATGTAAAGGTTGCCATTGCGGACGTACATATTAAACGGGTTTTTATGTCCAAAAAGGTTCATCACCGCGAGGGTGAGTTCGAAGGTAGGCCCACCAAACATTTTACCTTTTCGCTTATACGAAATGTCGAAACGCTGATATTCCGGTGTACGGGCATTGTTAAGCCCTTCCATAACATAAAAGCCATTGTAAAAGTTGGTTTTCCCGAAATATCCTTTGGGCATGGTGTAAGGCCTTCCCGACTGGTACATGTAATTTATGTTCCAGGTGTTTTTCTTACCACTGAAATAATGCAGGCCAATGTTTACATCATGTCGCCGGTCGAACGAAGCATTAAACCACTTACCCTGGTTCAATGTGGCAAACTTACGTTTCGACCACGAGAGCGTGTATGCCACCGACCATTGCAACTTCCCATTGCTGTTTTTCAACATTAACTCGCTGCCGTATGCCTGGCCTTCACCATTTTTATGCATATAATCGAACACGCTTTTCTGTTCGTAGGCCACGGGATCTAAAAACAACAGGTTGCTCATTGTTTTGTAATAGCCCTCAACACTTACCTCGATTGAAGTCCCCGGAAATGCCCCTGACACGCCACCCGAGAATTGCCCGGCACGCTGGGGCTTATATTTGCTGTTGGCCAACAACCAACTTTCTTCTTCGAAATACCCGTACATTTGTAATAAGGTGCTAAAAGGCTGGCTCGTACGGGCATATCCGGCTTTAAGCGTCCATCCCGGAAATAATTCGTGTGCCAGCATAACCCTTGGCTCTATCTCGTGGTACGATGTGTCGGTGGTATTCAACCACGATGCCCGTAGCCCGATTTTCATCGTTGTTTTTGATCCAAGCCGAATGTTGTCGTCTGCAAAAAAGGCTGCTTCCAACGAATTACGGGTATCGTATCCAAATATAGAATCGGTGTGGTTTAACCCGTCTTCCTCGAAACCCGTCATGGGGGTAGTCAAAAATGAAGAGAGCTGCACCCCTCCGCTCACATAATGATTACTGCCCAATAGTTTACTGATTTCAATTTTGCTTGACAGATCCTGTATAAACGAGCTTCTTTGGTAATGAACAGTGCCTTGAGGCTCGTACGACTCAGGATGAAAATAATCCCTTATACTCAACATTTTCAAATTATAATAGGTAAACCACGATGTGCTTTTTATGCTTAACCCCGACTGGAACAAATGCCTGATGTTAAGGGTTGCATTATGATTATCGATGTACGTGCCATTTTGATCCTTCACTTTTCGGTTAACCCCGTCGGTAACCAGGGAGCCCTGTCTATAAGCAGCATCTTCGTCGCTGCCGAGGTGCACCCCCAATGTAACCGATGTACGGAGAGTGGGGGTATAGCCAATTTTACCATCAACATCCCAAAAGCTGAATTTATAGAATTCGCGTTCGCCGTCAAGCTGACTGAAATCAATAAATTTTTTGGTGGCCGACCCGGTAATTAGATTAATATACGAAAAGCGGCCGGCCAGCATTCCGTAAAACTTTTTATCGCCCCTCGATTCGAGAAGAAAACCCGAACGTAAGGTGCCAATATCAACATTCATCCTGGGTTTTGTGCCACCATTGGTAAGCTTTACATCAACAACCGATGAAAGGCCATCACCATAGCGGGCCGGTGCCACTCCTTTGTACACATCAACATGGTCGATGATGTCGGGGTTAAATAGCGATAAATAACCACCGGCATGTGAGGTTGTGTAGTATCGGGCGCCATCAACCAAAAAGAGGTTTTGGTCGCGGTTGCCGCCCCGCACGTACATGCCCGAATACAGGTCGAGGCCTGCCGATATGCCCGGCAAAATGGTCATGGTTTTTATTAAGTCGGGTTCGCCAAAAAAGTTGGGCACATTACGTACCATTTTACCTTCCATGATGTTTAACCCCAGCATGGCCTGTTTTGAAAGCGAGGTGCCACGTATCAACACTTCGGGGATTTCAAGGTTTTCGAGCACAATGGTTATAAAGGTATCGCGCCGGGCTTCTATTGACATGGATTTTGGGGCATACGATACATGGCTTATTTTTAACACAGAAGTTGCCCCCGGGGTGTTCAAAACGAAAAAGCCGCTGTTGTCGGCATATACCCCTTTGTTGTTCACGGTGTCGGCAATAAGGGCATAGGGGATATGTTTCCCGGCAGAAGACCGGACTACGCCTGTGATTTTAGCCTGTTGCGCCGCTGAAAAAAATGCGGTACTGATAAAGAAAAGCAGCAATAAATATCTCATTGATAAATATCTTTAAAAAAGTTTTTTAACCCCTGTTTCCGTTTTGCCCTTTTGGCCGTTTTGTCCTTTTTAACGCCCCATTGTGGTGTATATATTAACGACAGTTTATAGCGGTCGGTGCGGGTGCTTTGGGTTATGGTGCCCAGGTTTTCACCGTTTACAATATGCGTAGATATTTCGTGTGTTGCATAATCGTTCATCCCGCGCGAATATTGGGCACGAACTTTGAATTTTGGCGACAATACAATGTTTGCACCCATAATTAAATGCCAGTTAAAAGAAGAGAGGGTAATGATATCCAACCCAGTTTTACGAATATAGGATGGTGTACCTTCTCCTCCTGATGCTGAGTCATGTAACACTTCATCGATATAATGATTAGATGTAATGTCATTTTGGATACTTACACCACCAAATAGTTGAAAAAATTTAACGTTTACCCTAAGAGAAAAAGGTATCATCAAACCCATGTTATTGCATCTAAGATTAATAGAAGCACTTGTGCCATGAGATTCAAACCTGATAGGATAATAAGATTCAGTTGTCAGATGATAATATGAATCATAAAACAATAACCCCGATTCAAGATAAACAAGGTTGTTAAAAACAGGATATGAAAAATTGACCCCAATTTCCCCTCCGGGGCTAAGGGATTTGTCAACAAACATTATTTCATCCCTGTCGGCAAACAAATGGCCACCAATTTCGAAACTAGTGGTTAGCTGTGCCAACAAGCTTTGGGTTAACAAAAGAAATGGAACAAGAAGAAAGCTCTTCATTTAAATTTGGTTTTATGTTACTTATTAGGCGTTACATCAAACAAATAAATTGGACATATCCTAAAAATGCAATGTTTAGGATATGTCCAATTTGTTGCTATCAGTCAATATAAAAACTAAAATTATAAGTTTCGCTTGGACAAAAGCGTGCATATAATGTTCCACTTACACACCCTTTAAAAACAACAGGGGGTTTAGAAGTGTATTCTGATAAAACAATTTCACATATAGGATCATATGAATCCCAATAATCACCTTCAAGCTTGTATATATTTACAGAATGTGGACCAACCTCTTCTTGAATGCTGGAAGAATGACCCGGAATATCTTTACCAACTGAAAATTCAGCATAAATATCTTCAAAATAAATAACAGAGCCGTTATAATCAACCCAATTCTGCCATGTATTTCTCTTTTCTGCCTGAAATGTTGTGTGCAAGTCTGCACTTCCAACAAAATTATAGTAATTTACATTATACTCCTCCTGGATAAAATATTGAGAGTCCCAGTTCGGCACCATATAATTATTCCAATGTATATAGTAACCGGGGTAAGGTATCCTTATCCTATATCCGTTGCCATAAGGTTCAAAATACTGATAGCCCCCAAATGGCCGGTAATAATATGAGTGAGAGTAAGGATGACAACAATTGCCATTATAATACACAACCATGTAATACTTTGTTGTAGAATAAGAAGATGAAAGGGATGAAACACCATAAGAGTTGATTATTTTCATGTGAAAATCGGCACGCTTTGTTGGCTCGTTCGAACCATAATTTCTCATCCGAAGAAATATCTCGGTAGGTGAAGTCTCATGTACTTCATGATATGCCTTTAGATTATCGTCTTCGGTATAATCTATTTGTACATATTTTACATTTGTCGATGAAATATTATCTACATAAGGCAAATCTTTAATGGCATTGTACCCTTCATAATCGTAAAAATAACAGGCATAAAGTTTCTTATCAAAAGCTCTACCCCAATATGACTCAGATACAAAAAAGCCCCTTTTACTGGTTATATAAGGATAAAATCCGCTTATTCTTGATTTTATTCCATAAAGGCCATCTTCAGATCTTTTTACAAACTCAGTATTTTCTTTAACAATTCTTTCGTATTCTTCTTGCTCATTAGCCGCTTTTATATTATCAATAATATTTTCGATAATCGTTTGAGAAGAAATAAAACCAACCGATTCTTCCCAACTTCTCCTCTCGTTAACAGGCATTTCTCTTAATATTTTCATTGCCCGAACCACATCATCAGCTTCAGAGAAATATAAAGTACTGTCTTGTACTTTAATTGTTATTCCTAATGTAGAATCTACTACACACTGCTGTTCCTGCATGTCATTCACTTCATCTTTTTCCCCTTCTGCAATAATCTCATCATTACATGAATAAAAAGAAACACATGAGACAAATATTCCAACCAATAATAGTTTTAAATTTTTCATTTTAATTAGTTTTGCAGGCAGGGAGCTACAACTCCCTGTCAAGGTTAATTGTTAATTAATTTTGATTACTCAGGCAGCATAATCTTTTCGGGTTGTGCTGTCTTTTTTGCCTAATAAAAAGGCAGCAAATATGTATTACCCGTGTATCAGGTTTTTACATAGGCAGCATATTTTAAGGTTAATAAATTTATCGGGAAGTATTAATAATAATATTTGAATAGATTGGCGCATGATGTTTAATGTTTAAGAGATTACAATACTAAAAAAAAATATGGAAAAAAGCAATAATATTTAATGTTTTCAAATATTATTTATTATCCGCATATTGGAACAAGTTAAGATTAGAGTGAATGAAACGAGCCCCGACAAATTGGGGGTAAAAAGCTTTAATCACAAAAAAGTATTTTAAAGCCACGAATGCCCGAATTAATTTAAATTTTTGCAAAAAATAAACACAAAAAACTCCGATGGCAATCGGAATAATATTTGGGTATTCGTGGCATTGATTTAATAAAAATATTTCACGTAAAACAGGCTGAAAAACTGTTGTCCTTTTCATTTCGCAGCAACGGTATAGGTAATTATAATTGCAATATGTGTTGATGGTTACATTCGGGGCTTCCAGAAAATTCGTGGTAGCTCATAATTACCTTGCGCGGTTTTGGCGGTCGTAGATTTATGGAATAAAACGATGGAAAATTCGGTTAAAACCTGTCAATAAATGATTTATACATGGTGATATCATTAAAACGTTTGCTTGTTTTCTTTCTTTTTATACATTTGATCTATTAATCATAAATAACCTAAAATGAAAAAAATCACATTACCTTTGTTGCTTATTTTGGTTGTATCCTATTCGTTTGCGGGTGGGTTACTTACCAATGCTAACCAAAGCACCCAGTACGTTCGTACACTTTCGCGCAATGCTTCAACCGGTATCGATGCCGCGTATTATAATCCGGCAGGATTAACAAAACTCGATAATGGTCTATACCTTTCAATCTATAACCAGTCTATTTTCCAGACCAAAACCATAACCAACGATTTTTACCTGTTGAACCAAAACACTTTTGAAGGAAACGTTGCAGCACCGCTTTTCCCTTCAGGTTTTGCGGTTTATAAAACAAACAAACTGGCATTTTCATTCGCTTTTGGCCCCAATGCAGGAGGCGGTTCGGCAACTTTTGAAAATGGCTTGCCTTCGTTCGAAATTGAAATTGCTAGAAAGTTACCAAAACTTAGTGCTTTAAGCGCACTGGGCTACCCTGTTGAAGCCTATGATGCTGATATACATTTTGAAGGTACATCCATTTTTTGGGGGCTGCAATTAGGAATGACTTACGAAATAAACGATATGCTTTCAATGCATATCGGTGCACGTTTTGTTCCGGCCAAAAACACCTATAGTGGCTACATAAAAAACATCCAATTTGGGCCCGAAGGTGATTTAGAAAACGGACAACAATACATTGCAGGTGCTGCGGCAACAGCAGCTGCAACAGCCACTCTGCTTGGACAAACCGCTTCAACCTTACAGCCACTGGTTGACAGTGATGCAGCTACTCTTACCATAAGCCAGGCGCAAGGATATGGTGTTATTGATGCAACTATTGCGGCACAATTACAAGGTGGCTTGCAACAACTTGGTTTAACCGAGGCCGAAATTAATGCAATGAACTTTACACAGATTCAGGGTACTTTCTCTACAGCTTCAACAAAACTGTCCGGACAGGCTACAGAATTGAACGCTGTTTCGTCCCAGTTGGCCGATAAAACAGTCGATGTTGAACAAACCGGGTTCGGTATTTCGCCAATAATAGGTTTAAACATCACCCCTATCGAAAACCTTAACATTGGTATGAAATACGAGTTTAAAACCAAGCTGGAATTAACCAATAAAACCAAGCAAGACGATACCGACAAATTCCCAGATGGAAAAGTTACCAATAACGATATTCCTGCAATTTTTGCTATAGGTGTGGATTACGGAATTACCGATAAATTCAACGCTTCGGTTTCGTTTAACCAATATTTCGATAAAGGTGCAAATTGGGATGGCCGCGAAAAACTTATCGACCACGGAGTGTGGGAAGCCGGACTTGGACTGGAATATAAAATTACCGATTTTATACTGGTAAGTGGTGGCTTTTTACACGGTGAAACAGGAGTTATGCCAGAATACCAAACCGATTTAAGCTATGGCAACAGTTCGAATACCATTGGTGCCGGGCTCGAAATAAGCATTAATGATATGATTACTCTTAACCTTGGTGGCTTGAATACTTTTTATGTAAAAAACCAAAAAGAATATCCAATTGAAGGTTTTTCCGATAAAATTACCGAAACATACACCAAGGACACCAAAGCTTTTAGTATTGGTGTTGATATAAAGTTCTAAAAGATATTAGCAAACAAGATAAAGTCAATAGTACGTTAGATTTCAGACATGAGATATGAAACTTTATTTCTAATAGATTAAATGTCAGCAACTTAGATGATTTGACTGGCAAAATGCAAATGCCTTATTGTCAGCGATTTAAAAATATGTAACGAACTATTGTAAAGGTGCAGTACCGGAAAATGACTTCGGTGCTGCACTTTTTTATATACGAGTAATTTTCTCAATAATATTATTTTAACCTGAGTTCGCTTTGTATTTCTGAGCTAAAACGAGTTTACATCAAAAGATGCAGTTCCCCGGCATAATTTTCCGTCGTATGTTACCCCTTCAACAACCACATTAACCTTACCGGTTTCGTCGCTGTTGTAGAATGAAACCTGGGCTTTGCCATCGGTATAGGTTCTGATTAGCGGATCCCAATATAGGGTTCTTCTGAAATCATCTTTTATTTCAGGGCTATCATTTGCTTTATATTTTGGTGAGTAAAATTTACGAAATACCGAGTATCCGACTATTTCGGCTGTTGTAGTTTTAGTAGGGCTATCCTTTACCTGATTCTTTTCTTTAATTAAATAAAAATAGGCTGCCGGTCCCCAGCCTCTTTCAATTGGAGCCATTCTTATAAATTCAACCTTTTCGAACCAACTTTGAGGTGTTGAGGTTACAAATTCTTTATCAACTTTTACCCCATCGAGGTAAAAAGTAGAGCAACGGGGTAAAAAGTTTCTTGCAGCAGCCGACGATGCTTCCAATGTTTCTAATATTCCTAATCCAACATTATCAAATTTTGTCATGTCAACGGTATAATCTGCTTCTATATATGAGCTTGAGCGCGTATCAATCTCAACTTGTTTCCTGGCAACTACATTTATATCAGCTAAAAGAATAGTGTCGCTTATGTGCCATTTTTTTTTCAAAAGTTCAGGGCTGAGTTCGCTTAAATAAGTATAGGTTTGCACCTCGTTTTTTTCGAAACTTTTATATATCGTTGGTAAGGTTTTAATTGTTGGAGGTGGTGTTTCAGCATAAAGCTCGATACTTGTATTCTGTCGTTCTTTTCTTGCTTTTGCCTGCATGGTAAACAAAATGGTATCTTTAAAATATAGATTGGTAAACTGAAAATCCCCAACTGAGTCCGATTTTGTTTCATAAACGTTCAAAAGGCTCTTTACACTAATCATCGATATTTTGCAATCGGCTAAAGGCTTGTTTAATATAAGCGATGTTACCCGTCCGCTTACTCTAAGGCAGGAGTCGGGAACATATTCTATATCAGGCATTTCTTCTTCTGTAATTTCTTCCCATTCAAAATACCGATAACCGTGAGTAAGCAGCAAATTATCTAAGGCAATACGTGTTGATAAGCTGTCATCTTTAAAATAATAGGCTGGCTCTTCAATAGTGCCTTTTAATTCAGAATCGAGTAAAATTGAAGTGAAGATATTGTTGGGATAATCTTCCGTTTTATATTCTGAAGCATTACTATACACCGACATCGATAAATTTGTATAAGTTGGTGTGTTGTCATGATTTAAAGTTTCAACATCAATCTTAACCTTTTCGCGGGTTTTATACATTAATTTATCTGGTGTAATATTAACATGAATTGTGTCGAGATAATTATTAAAAACGAGTCGTTCGCAGTAAGGAAGCATGTTCTGATTGAATAATGTGAATTTTACAATCCCTCCGGGCAGTGTATTTTTGCTGATTTTAAAAATACTTGTTTCGTCCGAAAGCTTTACTTCTCCGGCAAAACATACTGAACCACCTGATTGTCCAACCAATATATACTCGTTTTCTGTTGAGATGTTTGATCCCGGATTATTTCTGCTTACTTGCAGGTAAATATCAGCCGAATCGGTAACATCAGCAGATAACATTACACCAAAATCCTGGGGTTGGGGGAGGTCAACGTTAATGGTATGATGACCGGCAACAGTAACATTTGCCGAATAGTTCATTCCGATTGACGGGGTAATCCAAAAACTCCCCATTCCTTTAAAATTGCTTTGAATATCCAATATCTTGTTTCCGTTTCTATCAACAATTTCGCCCTCAATGTCAATTCCTTTGCCATTTTTGTCAACAGCTTTAAACGCAACCCTGTTTATTTGGTTTGCCAAAAAAGTTCCGCCTTCGGGAAAAAACTGCAAATCGATATCTCGTTTTCTTAACCGAACCGAATCGGCAACTAAACCTGCATCTCTCGGATTTATTATTAGAATGTCTTTGTGGAAAAACCATTGATCATTAAAGTTGCGCATCCAGTTGGTATATGCTCTAATTCTGTACATTCCGGTAAAAAGGGTATCGGCCAAATGAAAATCGCCGTATGATAAACCATGTTGAGCCAATGAAAGATTTTTGCATAGAATTTCACCTTCCGGATTAATTAATTCGACATAAAGGTTGAAGTTTGTTACGGCTGAATTTATAACATAAGCTTTAAACCAGATGTCATCATCTGCAAGGTATGATTGGCGATCGAGGTGCAGGTAGATTTTTTCTTGGGGATACAACGCATTTAGCGAGTCTGATTTGCTTAACAGTTCTTGTCTGTTATTCTGTGCAAGAGATGGGCTTGAGAAGCTAAGAAGAAACAGAATTGCTGTAACTGCTGTGATGGTAGGTTTTGGCCGGTTTTTCATGGCTTTTGTCGGTAGTGCATAATAAACTCTGATTCATTAATTTCAACATTCAAAACTACCTTTTTTTAATCTCAACGCATAATACTTAGTTGGAAAAATGTTATGTGGTGTTTGTATATCATTCGTTTGGTAAAAAAGCTAAAGAAAACCATCTGTTTACATAGAGATTAAAGTTCTGATATTTAATTGAATATTTGTTTTTTACGGTAAGTCAAACGAGTTTTATTTGGTTTTCGTCATGTTTGGTTGATGCTCCTGATGGTGTTCGTATTAATTTGGCCGGCTCTTGTCGTTTCCCATTTTGAAAAGGATTTCTTTTTCTTTTTTCGAAAGGCTGTCGTAGCCCGATTTGGCAATCTTATCGAGAATCGTGTTGATTATATCTTTTTCGGCTTTCTTTTTTTTGTTGTATTCCCAGTCGCTCATTTTGCGCGAATCGCTCCGCCGATAGGTAACACGCATTTTTTTACGGGGTTTAAACCATTCGCCCGCTTTGAAAATAAAATCGTTGAATTTGGAGGAAATGTCGTTTCCCTTTTTCAGTTGCATCATATAAATATAGCCCCACAAGGCTCCTCCCAGGTGGGCAATGTTACCACCTGCATTGGTGCCAGTTACACCCAGTGCGTATATTAAGACCGAAGCCAGGGCAATCCAGATTATTTTTATGGGGCCTAAAAACTCGCTGATGAGCAGCAAGCGTATCTGCAGGTTGGGTGCATAAATAGCCGTAGCCACTACAATGGCAATAATTGAAGCCGAAGCTCCAAGCAATATGCCCGACTGAGCAACCGACTCGAAAGCCGGAAAAATATTGTAGGCTGCAATGTACAACAAACCGCCTGCGAGTCCGCCCAGCAAATACGTTCCCAGTAATTTCTTTTCATCGAAATAGTTCAAGAACATACGCCCAAACCAATACAGCCATAAGAGGTTAAACAGAATGTGGAGAAAATCGTAATGCAAAAACATGTAGGTAATGAGTGTCCATGGCCTGGTTAGCAAGATGCCAACATCCGATGGCAATGCCAGCCACGGTAGTATGTCGGCATGAATACCAAACAGTTGCAAAAAAACCATTACTATACGCAAAGTCAAAAAAACAGCCAGGTTAATGTATATCAGCCTGGTAATCATTGTCCCGTTTTTGAATGTCTGCTTTATCTCTCCCCAAATATCCATCGTCAGTAAAAGTTTCGTGTATTTTTATTCCAGTATTTTATCAAAATGAATCCGAACAACATACCGCCCAGGTGAGCAAAGTGTGCAATATTACTTCCGGCCATCGACAGACCCAATAACAGTTCGAGCGCACCATAACCAATAACTACATATTTAGCTTTAATTGGAATGGGTGGAAACAACAACATAAGTTGTGTGTTCGGGAACAACATTCCAAAGCCAAGCAATACGCCAAACACTGCACCAGAGGCTCCTACCGTGGGAATATTCATGCGTACCTGAAGCAGTTTATCCATAAAAGCAATAGCCTCACGTTCGAACGAAGCAGAGGTGGGCTTATCGTGCCATTGAGATGCAAATTCTATAATAGCCGGATAGTTAAATCCAAAATTCTGGATGGTACGCTGGTATTTGTTTACAAATTCAGAAAATACTTCGGGTGCCGGGGTGTTTTTAAATCCTTGTATAACATCGGCCATAGGCGCAATTTCGATATAGTTTACAAACATGTGCAGCGCCGCTGCGCCCAAACCCGTAACAAAATAAAATATCAGGAAACGTCTTGGCCCCCATACGCTTTCGAGCACCCGTCCAAACATGTATAAGGCAAACATATTGAAAAACAAATGCCACATTCCGCCATGCATAAACATGTGGGTAATTACCTGGTAAACTCTGAAATGGTCGGATCCCGGGTAGTACAAACCCAGTGTACGGGTAAGATCGACCCCGCGGCTCTGAAACAAAAAAGTAGCCACCAGCATGATGGCATTGATGATAATCAGGTTTTTGGTAACCGTGGGTATTTGTGCAAATGGTGAACGGTATTGTTGCATAGTATTATTTTTAAAGTTCAGACCGACAACAACATTCAAGCCACAAAGGTTTAAATGCCATTATGAGCGCAAAAGCTGCCATCCTGTCAATGGGTTGATTATTTAAATCGCTTTTCCATTTCGTCAAGTTTAATAATTTCAATCACTGGTTTTCCGGTTGGTGAATAATTGGGCGTTTGGCAGGCAAACAAACTGTCGATAAGGCTGCCGGCTTCTTCGCTTGTAAGGGTTTGCCCATAGCTTATCGACGATGCAATAGCCAGCGAGGTGGCTAACTTTTCTTTCGTTTCGTCCTTAATATTCCCGTTGCTTTCTTTGTATTGCGCAAAGGCCGTTTCGATGATATGTTTAACGTTTGTATCATCGATAAAGCCTGGTGTTCCGTTTATGATATAAGTGCCGGGGCCAAATTCACGAATATCGAAGCCAATAGCATTCAAATCGGGCATCATGGTTTCAAACAAAACAGCATCGGCATGGTTTAGTTCGATGGTTTGCGGAAATAGCAACTGCTGGCAATACCCCTCTTCGTTGGTAAGGGTAACCATAAATTGCTCGAACAATATACGCTGGTGTGCCCGCCGCTGGTCAATAACCATCAACCCCGATTTTACCGGAGTCAGAATGTACTTATTTTTAATCTGCAACAAGTTTCGCCCACTTTCAACCGGGGTATTTTCATCGTGACTAAGAAAACTCGACTGTTCGTTTTCGGTATCTGCAAATGGCGTTTCATTCTGCCGGGGTTCGCCATACAATTTCTCCCAGTTTTCGGCATCCGTTTTTTCGGGATGGTTTGAAAATCCGCGCGACGAAACCTGTACACTTTTATCATGCTGAAACGGATTGTACGTAGGGTCGATTCGTACCTGCGGCATTGAAATATCGTGAGGCGATTTGGTTAACAGTGGTATGTCGATGCTTCCTTCCTGGTCGAAATCGATGCTGGGTATAACATTAAACTTACCCAGTCCTTCGCGCACGGCAGCCTGTAAAAGTTGCCACACGGCGCTTTCGTTCTCAAATTTGATTTCGGTTTTGGTCGGGTGAATATTAATGTCGATGCTCGATGCTTCGACGGTAAAATTGATGAAATAAGCCGGCACCAGCTCGCGGGGCATAATTTTTTCGTAGCCTTGCATAATGGCTTTATGAAAAAAGGGATGTTTCATATACCGTCCGTTCACAAAGAAAAACTGCTCGCCAAACGAACGACGCGACATTTTTGGGTCGCCAATAAAACCTTTAATATGTGCAATTGATGTTTCGACCTCGATGGGTACCAGGTTGTTACCAATGCTGTTGCCAAAAATATGTACAATACGTTTTTTTAGATTATCGGCCGGCAAGTCGTAAATAGGGCTGTCGTTGTGGTACAACGAAAACGAAATAGAAGGATTGGCCAGGGCAACCCGCTGAATTTCGTTCATGATATGCCGTATTTCGGTAGCATTGGTTTTGAGAAACTTACGTCGTGCCGGCACATTGTAAAAAAGATTTTTAACACAAAAAGTTGTGCCACTTGTAGTTGCGGTGGCCTCCTGACTTATCAGTTCCGAGCCCGAAATATGAATGAAAGTGCCAATCTCGTCGTTTTCGCTTTTGGTTTTCATTTCAACATCGGCCACCGAGGCAATAGATGCAAGGGCTTCGCCACGAAAGCCCATGGTTCGTATTGAAAACAAATCGCCGGCATCGTTTATCTTGGATGTGGCGTGGCGTTCAAAAGCCATGCGGGCATCGGTAGGCGACATGCCTTTACCGTTATCGCTAACCTGTATCAACGTACGGCCGGCATCTTTAACATGAATCAGAATTTTTGTTGCTCCTGCATCAATGGCGTTTTCGACCAGCTCTTTTACCACCGAAGCCGGCCGCTGTATAACCTCTCCGGCTGCAATCTGGTTCGCCACCGAATCGCTTAACAGATGAATAATATCTGACACTATACCTCCTTTATCTTAGCATTAAAAAAACCAATACGGCCATAATTGCAAGCAACAACAACAAGCGGGTAGTCGATTTGCGGCGCTGATTTTTCACCGACCATTTGCCATCGGATAAGCCCCGTTTAAACTCTCCCCTCGGAATGTAGGGTTTGAATTCCCCGTTTTCATCTTTAACGCCTGCTTCAGCCCTCGACCTTCGGTAACGTGCTTCACGTTCTTCTTTTTCGGGATCCCAGTAGCGGGGTGTAACGTTGTAACGTTTTGCTTTTGGTGTATGAAAAAATCCTGCCATCGTATTTTGTTTTAACGTACAAAGATAATGGTTTTTAAAGGGTATTAAAATTCCCTTTATCCTAATAAAAGCCCCCTTCGTCAAATTTTTAGTCATTTGTTGCTTACTTTTTGTATTCGAAGCATTTGAATTTGTAATTTCCAGCTAAAATTCTTTTCACATGCTTGTAAAAACATTCGGAAGTGCCGTTCAGGGCATCGATGCCATAACCATAACCATTGAAGTAACGGTAAGCCGTGGTATAAAATTTCACATTGTAGGTTTACCCGACAGTGCCGTACGCGAAAGCCAGCAGCGAATCGATTCGGCGTTGCGCGAAACCGGTTATCGTCTTCCCGGTTATAAAGTAATTATCAACATGGCTCCGGCCGATATTCGCAAAGAGGGTTCGGCATACGATTTACCCCTTGCCATTGGAATTTTGGCTGCTTCCGAACAGATAAAATCGGACAAATTAGAGCGCTACATTGTTATGGGCGAACTTTCGCTCGATGGCAGTTTGCTACCTGTTAAAGGGGTACTGCCCATTGCCATTAAGGCTCGTTCCGAAGGCTTCGAAGGCTTTATTTTACCCAAACAAAATGCCCGGGAAGCAGCTGTGGTGGATAAACTCAAAATATACGGTGCCGAAAACATTAAAGAAGTAATCGACTTTTTCGACGGACGAGGCGAATTGGAACAAACCATTGTTGATACCCGCAAGGTTTTTTACGAAGATGTAATGGAAACAGACATCGATTTTGCCGATGTTAAAGGGCAGGAGAATGTAAAAAGAGCTCTTGAAGTTGCCGCTGCCGGTGGCCACAACATTATAATGATTGGTGCCCCGGGTTCGGGAAAAACCATGCTGGCTAAACGAATTCCGTCAATATTACCTCCATTTACCTTGCACGAAGCCCTCGAGACCACCAAAATACATTCCGTTTCGGGGCAACTTGATGGCAACACCGCACTAATGACCCGACGCCCCTTTCGTTCGCCTCACCACACCATTTCCGACGTGGCTCTTGTTGGTGGAGGCACATATCCGCAACCCGGCGAAATATCACTCGCGCACAATGGCGTGCTTTTTCTCGACGAACTGCCCGAATTTAAACGCACCGTTCTCGAGGTAATGCGACAACCGCTCGAAGACCGAAAAATTACCATATCGAGAGCTAAATTTTCGGTTGAATATCCCGCCAGCGTGATGCTCGTTTCAAGCATGAACCCCTGCCCCTGTGGTTATTACAACCACCCAACCCGCGCTTGTGTATGTGCACCGGGCATGGTTACCAAGTACCTGAATCGCATCTCAGGCCCACTGCTCGACCGCATCGACATTCATCTCGAAGTAATCCCGGTGCCTTTTGAAAAATTATCGACCGAACCACCGGGCGAAACCAGCAAAGAAATCCGGCAACGGGTAATTAATGCCCGGCAAATTCAAGCCAACCGCTTTCAAGACATCGAAGGAGTACACTGCAACGCTCAAATGAGTTCGAAACAACTTCGCACCTACGCACAGCCCAACAAAGCCGGTTCTGAAATACTTAAAACAGCCATGGAAAAACTGGGCTTATCGGCCAGGGCTTACGACCGTATTCTGAAAGTAGCCCGTACCATTGCCGACCTCGAAAACAGCACCGATCTGCAAGCTCACCACCTTTCAGAAGCTATTCAATATCGTAGCCTCGACCGCGAAAACTGGGGCGAACAATAATGTTTTAAGTCATTAGCTGCCTGATACACATTCAATAGTTCGTTGATGCTTTTTAAGGAACGGATAATGATATGTTTTGGCATAACCTCCTAAGTTGCTTACAAATATTTTATTTCAAACTCAGTCTTTTATCTAACGTTCTATTGTATGAATTATGCAGCATTAATCTATAATACCGCTAAGCCACTAAGTCCACGAAGAAAGGCTTTTTGTTTTTTGTGCCTTAGTGGTTTTATTTTCAATATTTGTAATAATTGTTCGTTACTGTTTTTTTATTTTGCAGGCAACTATCTGCTTGCATTTTGCAAACTCGACAACCTAAATAGCTAACTATTACTTTATTGCAAGCAATAGTCTCACAGTCTCATCGTCTCACATCTCATATCTCATTTTCTCACCGTCTTAATTCTCATCGTCTCATCGTCTCACCGTCTCACATCTCATTTTCTCACCGTCTTAATTCTCACCGTCTTAATTCTCACCGTCTTAATTCTCACCGTCTTAATTCTCACCGTCTCACCGTCTCATATCTAACTCACAAGCGTTAGTTTTATGAATATGCCGCAGAGCGGCTGGGATACTAAAATCTCATGTCTTTTATATAATGTACTATTGACATTGATGGTTCATTGTTGGCTATTAGCCGATTATTTTATGGCATAAACCCAATAGTATAAATCGGGTGTAACCTTTCACCCCTAATTTCGTCACACGAATACTTTTTATCAATTTCAAAACAAATAGCTATGATTAAACACAAATTTTACCTTGGGATTGTACTTGTTTTTTTAGTTTCAATCCAGTTTGTTACAACAAGTTGTGCGATAAATTCTCATGTTGGGAATGGCCATGTTGTAAAGGAAGAACGCGATATTTCAGGGTTTAATTCAATATCTGCCAGTGCCGGTTTGAATATTTACCTTACTCAATCAGACGAAGAACAGCTTACCGTTGAAGCCGATGAAAATCTAATGGACTACATCATAACCGAAGTTAGAGGCAACGAGCTAAAATGTACCGTTGATGGAAACATATACCGTTCTTCTAAATTAAATGTCTATGTTTCTTATTCACTTTTGAATAGCATTTCTGTTTCGTCGGGTGCCGATATTGAAACTGAAAATGTGCTTCGCTCAAACGAAATTATCATTAACGCAAGCAGTGGTGCCGATGCCGATTTGTTGGTTGAATCGGAAACGATAAGCTGCCAGTCAAGCAGCGGTGCCAATATTAAGTTGAAAGGCCTATGCGAACAATTTAATGCAAATTCCAGCTCAGGAGCCGATATAAAAGCGGCAGATCTATCGAGCAAATCGGCCGAGGTTGTTGCTTCAAGTGCCGGCGACATTCGCATTTCGGTTTCCGAACGTATAAGTGCCAATGCCAGCAGTGGCGGCGATATTGTGTTCTATGGAAGTCCAAAAAATATAAATATTGATGAATCAAGCGGTGGCGATGTAAAACAATATTAAATCAAGTACTATCTGAATTATCCAAATTACATTCAATATTACAGTTTTAGTGTTTTCCAAAACCATTTGCAAAATAATAATTGCAAGTGAATAGTGGCATTATTTTGATTTCGAATCATTGTTTTCCGAGCAACAATGATTTCGGACTATTGCAAACAAAAAGCAGGTAAGATATACCTGCTTTTTTAATAAAGTTATTGACGATAATATCTTCAACTTATTATTGACATTAGTACGTTAGATTTTGCATACGAGATATTTTTTGTAATAAATTAAATATCAACAATTTATACAATCAAGTTAGCAAAGCACAAAAGGCTCACTGATAATGACTTTAAAAATATTAACGAACGATTGCATTGAACAAAACTATGCTCAACAAACCTTGCATTGTTTATAAAAGCAACAACTCCTCCGATTGATAAATCATTGTTTTTAACTCAGAGGCCATTATACGAATTCCTTCCTCCATCTTATCGTCCGAGGCGTTGCTGAAATTCATGCGTATGTTTGATTGTCCGTTTGCCGAAACAAAAAACGAACTTCCGGGGACGAAAACCACATTTTGTTTCATGGTACGCTCAACCAGCTCATAAGCATCAATTTTGTAAGGTAATTTTAACCATAAAAACATACCGCCACGTGGTTTTGTATAGTGCACATTGTGTGGCATATATCTTTCAATTAATTGTTGCATTAATGCACATTGTCGGGCATAAGCATTACGAATCGTCTTCAGATGCTGGTCGATGTCGTTGTTCACAAGAAAATGATATATAATGTGTTGCGATAAATTATTTGAATGTAAATCGACCGATTGTTTGGCTCGTTCGAAGTAAGCACTCAACCCATCGGGAATTACGACCCAACCCATGCGTAAACCCGGAGCCACCATTTTCGAAAACGAACCAGTCCAGAATACTTGTTCGGGTGCATAGGCATAAACCGGTTTTGCGCATTTTTGGTCAAAACAAATCTCGTTGTACGGGTCATCTTCAAGCATCAATACTTTATGATCGTTGAGTAAGGAAGCTAGTTTTATGCGCTTTTCTTCTGAATACGTTATGCCCGACGGATTCTGAAAATTTGGAATTGCGTACATCAGTTTTACATCGTTTTCTTCGAAAATACGTCCGGTTTCTACTATATTGGGACCATCGCTATTCAGGCTGGTTTCTAAAAACCGGGGGCTGTAAGCCGACAAGGCCTGTATGCCACCGAGGTAGGTGGGTTTTTCGACCAAAACATCATCGCCACGATTGACAAACATCTTTCCGATCACATCAATTGCTTGTTGCGAACCGTTGGTTATGATAATATTTTCTGCCTGTATCGATAGCTGGTACTTTTTGTTGTAACGATTTGCAATCCATTGTCGCAAAGGTAAATAACCTCTCGACCCGGCATATTGCAACATTTCAACTCCATTATTCTGAAACACTACTCCGGCTGAATGTTTAAGTGCTTCAATCGGGAAATAATCGGGGTTAGGTAAGCCACCGGCAAAGGATATCATTTTATCACTACCGGCAACGTTTAAAATTTCGCGGATAAACGACTTCGGAATTTGTTTAAAGTTTTCTGAAAACTTTTCATGGTTGTTTGCTTGTTTCATATTTGTTTTGATTTAAAAATTAAAAATCGTGGTCATAAAAAAAGCCCTTCCCGATGGTCACATCGAAAAGGGCTTTTCTGGCAATACGAACCCCGTTCTATGTGACTTCCACACAGAAAATAATGGCTGCGACTGCTGCTATGATGTATAAATTCACGGTTTGCATATTCATCTGATTATATCAATAAAAAAAGCCATTCCCCGAAAGAGAATGGCTTGATTTTTTATATTTTTTTGATTTATTCCATATCTCTCTGGTCAACAACAAGGCAAAGTCGCCGCTGCTACTGCAATAATTATATGGATATAATTGACTTTCATAATTTTTCGCTATGGTAAATCGATTGATTTTTACCGGTTCTTTTTTGCAAAGCAACAAAATATTTTTTAAACGAAAACATTTTTAAGTAAAAAAGTGCATTCCTTAAATGTTTGTATATTTGCTTTCGCATTGAAACGGCCAAAAGGTATTGAAACAAAATGACACAAACATTTTCATCCTTGCTAAATAAAACGGTACTATTAGAACATAGTATGCTATCGTTTGATTTTTATATTCGCGAACCTTTTATTGCCAATTGGGTGGTTATTCTTTTTGTAAGCATTTTTACACTTGTTGCCGTTTTGCGCACAATGGGCGAAAAGTATTTAGTATCGCTCACCCAGTCTGCTTTTAACAATCAAACGGCCATCCGCTTACATCGCGAGCAATTAACTTCCAACCGATTCATTGTATTTCTGCTCGAAACACTCTATTATTTGAGCATCTCGAGTTTTTTGTATCACATATTTAAAGTTTTTGTAAACAAATTGCCAGCTACCGATTTTCGGTTATACCTGTTTGTGTTGGTACTAATTGTTGCTTTTGTAAACATAAAACGTTTTGTTTATGGCATAATCAGTGCAGTTTTTGAGGGACAAAATGAAACCGGCGAATTTTTATTTTACAAACGTTTATCGAACCATATTGTTGGTTTGTTTCTGCTAATTCCCGCGTTTTCGATGTTTTTTGTGTCTGGTATATTGTTCAATGTGCTGTCGATTTTTGGTGTATTTATAATCGCTATGCCCAGTATAATCGCTATTCTCAGGGGGGGTGTCATTATTCTGAAAAAAGGTTTTTTTGTTTTCTATTTGATTTTATACCTTTGTACCCTCGAAATTTTGCCGTTATTAATCGTTTGGAAGATTTTGTGGTAAATAAAGAATTATGTAGAACCTTTTAAATTATTAGGTTTTGAAAATCAAGAGAATACTAGTATCCCAACCCAAGCCTGCGTCAACTAAATCGCCTTACTTTGAATTCGCCGAAAGAAACAATGTAAAAGTAGATTTCAGGCCATTTATTCAGGTTGAAGGTGTTTCAGCGAAGGAGTTCAGACAAACACGGGTAAATATACTCGACTATACAGCCGTTGTGTTTACCAGTCGCACTGCAATCGATCACTTTTTCAGAATTAGCGAGGAAATGCGCATTACTGTGCCCGAAACCATGAAATATTTCTGCGTTTCGGAAGCTACAGCCTTCTATCTGCAAAAGTATATCGTGTATCGTAAACGTAAAATCTTTTACGGCGATGGAAAATTCCAGGATCTTGTAGAGATTATCAAAAAGCATCTCGACGAAAAATATCTGGTACCTCTGTCGCATATTCACAAACCCGAAATTCCTGAATTGCTCGACAAGGTAAAAGCTAATTATACTAAGGCGATCTTGTATCGTACCATTAGCAGCGATTTATCGGATTTGAAAGATGTTAATTACGATGTTTTGGTTTTTTATAGTCCTTCGGGTATTAAATCGTTGTTGCAAAATTTTCCGGAATTTGAGCAAAACGATACCCGCATTGCTTCCTTTGGAACTTCTACGGCCAATGCTGTGAAAGAAGCCGGACTTAGACTCGACATTCAGGCGCCTAATCCGCAAGCGCCTTCAATGACCATGGCTCTTGAACAGTACATCAAGAAAAATGGAAAGAAATAAAATGATGAAATAAAAAAAGAGCTTATCTTTTCAGACAGGCTCTTTTTTATTCTTCTACCTTCCAATATTGCCTATTAACTTAAAACGATTGCCGGGCAACGATTTCACAGCGCCTTTGAATTCGAGGGTTAACAACAAACTGTTAATTTTTTGCACAGGCAAATGCACTTCTCTCGAAATAAAATCGGTCGTAGATACTTCGTTCTGCTTTAATGCCGAAATAATTTGTTCTTCTTCGTCGTTCAAATCAATAAGCAAGGCTTGCTGTACCGGTTCATTCCTGGCTTCCCAGCCCATATAGGCTATCAAGTCGGAACTTGATTCAATCAGAGCAGCTTTGTTGTTTTTAATCATGGCATTACAGCCGGCAGAATACTCGTCGGTGGTACGTCCCGGATAAGCAAATACATCGCGATTATACGAGTTGGCAATATCGGCAGTTACCAATGCACCACCTTTGGCTGCCGATTCTACAACGATGGTACAATCGGCTAACCCGGCAATTATACGATTTCGTCGAAGAAAATTTCCCGGGTCAATTTTATGGTTCGACGGAAAATCGGATAACAAACCGCCGTTTTCTTGTATAATTTCACGAGCTATTTTAGCATGTTCGGCAGGGTACATTTTGTCGAGGCCGTGCCCTACCACCCCAAGTGTTGGCAAATTGCATTTCATGGCAGCTTTGTGGGCATTAACATCAATTCCAAATGCCAGTCCACTTACTACTAATGCATGTACACCCTGTGCCGCAAGCCCACTTATAAGCTCCTGCGTTCGCTCGCGACCATATTCGCTGGCCTTGCGGGTGCCAACCACACTAATTATGCGCGAATGGTCGAGGTTCACCTCGCCTTTCATATACATAATTGCTGGTGAATCGACACACTGAGCCAAACGACGAGGGTAGTTTTTATCGAGATAAAAAAAAGTTTTTAGCTTGTGCTTTTCAATAAATTTCACTTCTTCGCCGGCCTTTTTTAAAACTTCATCGCGACTATTTACAACGATGTTTATCAGTGCAGTTCCAATTCCGGGAATATCTTTAAACTGTTTTTTCGACGATTCGAAAACAGCATCGAGGCTGCCCATATAAGCAACCAGCCGGCGTGCATTAACCGACCCAATTCGATTGAATAACGATAGTGCTATTTTGTATATAAGAGGGGACGACATTTCAATACAGTTTTGAGTATTTATTTCTTATTGTTTTCGAGAATTTTATTCAGAACATGTGCAATTTGTGCTATTTCGTCGCTTTTCAAAATTGAAACCGAAATAGGTGGGTAATCGGCAATGCCATATTTCGATTGCACCGACAGGGTGAGTGTCCTTTTCATGCCTAAAATGCTTTGCTTAAGCTGAAACCCCACCAACTGGTGCAGTTCCATCTCAACCGACTGGTAGTTTCGCACTGTGCTCGAAACCGAATAAAAATTAACCTGTAGATATCGCTCGGTTACCAGCATTTCGAAAAACGAAGGCTTAATTTTATGAAACAAGACAAAGTAACCCACGGCAAATAGGACAGTGGCAATTAACTCGTTCGTTTTATTGGTGGCAACAAACAAAAAAGCCAGACCAAGGAATACAATCCCGCTCAAAATAAACAGTATAAAAAAGTTTCCCGAACGGCCTTTATTGTTCAGCTGAAAAATGAAGTTTATATTTTCTTTCGAATTCATATACAGATATTATTCCTGTGCGTAACAAATATTTATATTTTTGAATTCATAAAAATAATCGAAAAATGGAGATTCCACAATTTAAAAACGACATACGCGTAACAAACCGGCTTGAAAAAGAGCTGGGAAGCATTATTGAAAAATATCCTGCCGGAAAGGTTTATGTAGTGGTTGACGAGCATACCCGCCAGTTTTGCCTGCCGGAGTTGCAGCAATACGTATTTTTTGAAGGCATACCGGTATTAGAACTACAAAGTGGCGAAAACAACAAAAGCCTCGAATCGGTCGTAGCGGTCTGGAATTTTTTGGAAGAAAACGGTGCCGACCGCAAATCGTTGCTCATTAACCTGGGTGGTGGCATGCTGAGCGACCTGTGCGGCTTTGCGGCTTCGTGCTTTAAACGCGGGTTGCATTTTGTAAACATCCCCACAACCTTGCTCTCGCAGGTCGATGCCTCGGTGGGTGGAAAAACCGGCATTAACTTCAACGGGCTCAAAAACGAGATTGGCGTGTTTAACCAGCCGCGAACCGTAATTATTGCCAGCCGCTTTCTGAAAACCCTCGACAAAGCGAATTTTTTATCGGGCTATGCCGAAATGCTGAAACACGGGCTAATATACAGCAAAGCACACTGGGACGAGTGCCTTGCTTTCGACACCAAAAACATCGATTACGAAACCCTTAACGGGATGATTGCCCGCTCGGTTGCCATTAAGGAGCACTTTGTGGTAAACGACCCCACCGAGCAAAACATTCGCAAGGCACTGAACCTTGGGCACACCGTTGGTCACGCTTTCGAAAGCATGGCATTGCACCAGGGACGGCCAATTTTACACGGTTATGCCGTGGCCTACGGAATGATTGTTGAATTGTATTTGTCGGCCAAAAAAACCGGGCTGCCCATGGAGCAGGTCGAACATATTTCGCAATGGATAATTGACAGGTACGGACCATTTAAAATAGCAAAAAGCGACTACGAAACCCTTTACCTGAAAATGACCAAGGACAAAAAAAACGAAGCCGGCCGCATCAATTTCACCTTGATACCCGAAATTGGCAAGGTTGAAATCAATGTAAATTGCGAAAAAGAACTGATTATTCAAGCACTCGACTTTTATAGTGGACTGACCAGCTAAAGTTTTGTAACTTTAAGGAAAATTATTTGATATGAAACGAACATGAACTTTTTTAATAAAAAGTTCACCAAAGGCAATGATTAACCCCGATGGCCATCGGGGATGTGAGAGCGAAGCGGTTCACATACGTTCTCAAATTTAGAATTAAATTATGGAGCTAATTATATATTAAAAATGTATGAAAGCATTGGAATTTCAATCAAAAACAGACAAAAAAGGACATTTAAAGGTTGACTATAAAATCAACCAGCCAGAAAAAAATGTTCGGGTTATTGTGCTTTTTAATGACGAAGACATTGATATTGAAAATGATGAAAAATGGATTAAAGCAATTTCAGATAATCCTTCGTATGATTTTCTTAATGAACCGGAAGAAGATATTTATACCCTAAAAGATGGAGAACCTATCGATGATTAAAAATTCAATTGTTCTCGTACCTTTTCCTTTTGATGATTTTTCTACAATAAAAGTTCGACCAGCACTTTGTCTTACATCAGAAATAGGGATACATAGGCATGTTATTATAGCATTTATCTCAAGTAAAACACATAACAATCTCGAAAACAGCGAAATTATCATCAATGAAAATAGTGAAACCGGATTGATTAAAGATTCGATTATAAAACTTCACAAGGTAGTTTCTGTGCCTAGAAGTCTCATTAAAAGGAAGCTAGGCGTTTTAAACAAGGAAACACAGAAAGTAGTTAATGAAAAACTAAAGTTACTATTCGAGCTATAAATTTATAGTTACATACAGATAACTACCATGCAATGACCAGCTAAAGTTTTGTAACTTTGAGGAAAAATAAAATGCAATACACCATACAACCTACAACAAAATCGCTTACAGGCGAAATCACTTTGCCCACATCAAAAAGCATCAGCAACCGGGTGCTTATTATCAATGCTTTGGCATATAGCCCTTTCACAGTACAAAACCTGAGCAATAGCGACGATACCCGCGTAATGGAACAGGTGCTAAACTCGAACACCGATAAGTTTGATATAGGCCATGCCGGAACAGCCATGCGTTTTCTTACCGCATTTTTGTCGAAAATTGTGGGCAAGTGGGAAATTACCGGCAGCCAGCGCATGCAGCGGCGCCCCATTAAAATACTGGTTGATGCCTTGAACAAGCTGGGGGCTAAAATCGAATACATTAACAATGAGGGCTATCCGCCCCTGCGCATCTGGGGCTCAAACCTCAAAGGCGGCAAACTGGAGCTCGATGGCAGCATTAGCAGCCAATACATTTCGGCATTGCTGATGATAGCTCCTACCATTGAAGATGGTTTGGAACTTACGCTAACCAACCACATTACCTCGGCTTCATACATCGACCTTACGCTGCGGCTGATGGCACAATTTGGAATCGAATACAAATGGAACGACAATGTGATTACCATTAAAAAACAAAATTACAAACCCATCCCCTATACTGTTGAGGCCGACTGGAGCGGGGCTTCGTACTGGTACCAAATGGCCGTACTGGCCAATGATACCGATATTTTGCTTAAGGGCTTACAACTCGATAGCCTTCAGGGCGACTGTGCCCAGGCAAAGTGGTTCGAAGATTTTGGCATAGTTTCAACCCAGGAAGAGCATGGTGTTCGGCTCCAAAAAAAAGAAATCCGCTTACCTGAAATTTACAATCAGAATTTTGTTGAGAACCCCGACATAGCCCAAACTTTTGCCGTAATGTGCGTGTGCAAGGGCATCCCATTTCACTTTAGCGGCCTCGAAACCCTTAAAATAAAAGAAACCGACCGCATACACGCACTCATTACCGAACTTGGGAAAATGGGCGCTGAACTGACTGAACCTGCCCACGGCGAACTGGCCTGGAACGGTAACCTCGACGAAGTTATGTTTGAAGACACTCCCGAAATTGACACCTATCACGACCACCGCATGGCATTAGCTTTTGCCCCGGCAGCCTTATCGTGCAATACCATCAAAATTAACGACCCCGGTGTGGTTACCAAATCGTATCCCGGTTTTTGGGATGATTTAAAAAATGTTGGATGCATTACAAGTTTGGATTCGAATTCAACAGTTTGTTAATGATTTCAAGCTGTTGACAATGCGTTGTTTGTGGTTTTAACGATACGATTATCTATATTGCAGATATACAATACATTAAGAATAGAATCTATTGTCTCATGTCTATAATTTAACGATTTATTATAATTGATTCAGATGAAAAAATATCAATTATCTATCCACCTTTTCAGGCGAGATTTGAGACTCGACGATAATTCAGCACTGATAGCTGCCCTTGAACAGTCGGAAAAAGTGTTGCCTGTTTTTATTTTTGATGAGCGACAATTAGAAAATCCTTATCGCGGAAATAATTCTTTTCAATTTTTAATCAATTCGCTGCTTGAACTCGACCAAAAACTGAGAAATAAAGGTTCGCATTTGTATTTTTTTAAAGGCATAGCTCACGAAATCATCCAACAACTCATCGAAATCAAAAATCCCGATGCCATATTTTTCAATCGTGACTATACCCCATTTAGCCGCAAGCGCGATGAAGTTATTGCCGAAACCGGCTGTCGTAACCATGTAGAGACCAAAGTATTTGCAGATACCCTTTTGAACGAACCCGAGCAAGTTTTGAAGGATGATGGTAGGCCTTATACCGTGTTTACCCCTTTTATGAAAAAAGCCCGTCACAATACCATACCCGAACCGGTACATAACTTACACACCAATTATTATAACGAAAACGTTACCCTTCTATCGTCGATAAACGATATTAAGTCGCTTATAAAGCAACATAACCCCAGCCTGATTCTTAATGGTGGACGAATTGAAGGGCTGGAACTTTTAGAGCACATCGAAAAAATGGCCAACTACGAACAGCAACGAAACATGCCTGCAATATGGGGTACCAGCCTTTTATCGGCTCATCATAAATTCGGAACAGTGTCCATTCGCGAAACGTTTCATAAAATTGTCTTCTTTTTTGGCAAAAATCACCCCTTGATTAACGAATTGTACTGGCGCGACTTTTTCACTCATATTGTTTGGCATTTCCCGTATGTGTTGGGTAATGCCTTTCGCGAAAAATACAATCAGCTTCCGTGGAGTTACAACGAACAGAATTTTGAACGCTGGTGTAAGGGGCAAACTGGTTTTCCGATTGTTGACGCTGGGATGCGCGAACTGGTTCATACCGGATACATGCATAACCGGGTTCGCATGATTGTTGCATCATTCTTAACCAAAGATTTACACATCGACTGGCGTTGGGGCGAACGATTTTTTGCCAATCATCTGGTTGATTACGATCCGGCAGTTAACAATGGGAACTGGCAGTGGAGTGCTTCTACCGGATGCGATGCACAACCTTATTTTCGTATTTTCAACCCATGGAATCAGCAACGCCGTTTTGACCCCGAATGTACGTACATCAAAAAATGGATACCCGAACTAAAATCATTTAACCCTAAACAAATACACAACATAGAAAAGGGAGACTCGCTTTTTAAAAAATATCCCATGCCAATTCTTCATCATAAAGAAGAAGCATTGCTTGCAAAAGAAATGTTTAAAAAATAAGCTTGTTGGAAACTTCATTTTGTTTTCTATTTTTGTTTAGAAAGAAGTTGCCTGTTGATATTATTTTATAAACCTATGTACCATATCGACGGTTAAATAAGATACAGATACTGAAACTATAGGTACATGAAAAAAAAATCGCGTTTAAAAAAAGAGTTAGGCTTATTCGATGTATTTGCCATCAGTACCGGGGCTATGTTTAGCTCGGGCTTTTTTCTGTTACCCGGTTTGGCCTCACAATACACAGGTCCTTCAGTTTTTATTGCCTATTTGGTTTCAGCCTTATTGATATTGCCGGCTATGTTTAGCATTGCCGAAATATCAACAGCTCTTCCACGTTCGGGCGGAGCTTACTTCTTTCTTGACCGAAGTTTAGGCCCATTGCTTGGAACAATTGGAGGTTTGGGAACGTATTTTTCACTTATGTTTAAAACCGCATTTGCCATTATTGGTATTGGTGCTTATGCCGCTTTTTTTTGGGAGATACCTGTAAAAACCATTGCTATTATGGCAACACTTTTTTTTATGGGAATGAACCTAATTGGAGTTAAAAAAACATCGGGAATGCAAAAATTTTTGGTTGTTTTTCTTTTGGTGGTTCTCGGTTCGTTTATTATTGATGGATTATACAATATTTTCTTTACTCAGAGAGTCGATTCTCCTTTAAAAAACGAGCATTTTACTCCGCTTTTTACAAATGGAATTGAGGGAATTATTACCACCGCAGGTTTTGTTTTTGTTTCGTATCTGGGTTTAACACAAATTGCCAGTATTGCCGAAGAAATAAAGAATCCCGAGCGAAACATCCCGTTGGGCATGATTTTATCGCTTGCTGTAACCGGATTGGTTTATGTATTGGGCGTGTTTGTTATGGTTGCGTTAATCGACCCGGCAAAACTTTCGAGCGATTTGGCACCTGCTGCTACGGCAGTACAAAACATGTTTCACTGGATGCCCGGCAACCTGGGTATGTACCTGGTAACCGCGGCTGCAATGGCGGCTTTTGCTTCAACAGGTAATGCAGGACTCCTTTCTTCGTCGAGGTATCCCTTTGCCATGAGTCGCGATAAGTTGTTCCCATCGAGATTTTCTCGAATTAGTAAAAAAGGAATTCCCGTTCGAGCTATCCTGTTAACCACCCTGCTGATTATCTTCTTTATACTAGTGCTTTCTGAAGAAGGAATTGCCAAATTAGCCAGTACCTTTCAGCTTATCATTTTTATGCTTATTAATGTCTCGGTTATTGTTTTCCGAAAAAGCAAAATCGACTCGTACGACCCCGGTTATCGTTCGCCGCTATACCCCGGAATGCAAATTGCCGGCATATTTATTTCGCTAATCCTAATTATATATATGGGCTGGATGGCCATTTTGTTTAGCGTGTGTGTTATTGGAGTTGCTTATGCCTGGTATTACTACTATGCCCGCGAAAAAGTGAAACGCGAAGGGGCAATTTTCCATTGGTTTGCACTGTTGGGTAAACATCAATATGCCGAAATTGAAAGCGAGTTTATGGAGATACTGAAAGAAAAAGGCTTACGACGCGGCGATCCATTCGACGAAACCATTATCAGGGCAACGTTCTCAACATTCGACCAAAATGTTAATTTCGAAAAAGTAGTTGAGCATGTTGCATCGGTCTTTTCGGTTGAAATGCATACATCGAAAAAATCGCTGGTTGACGAATTCTATTCCATCTCGCCCATCGAGCCTGCACTTATTATTCCTGAAGTATCGATACTGTATGCCAAAGACGAAAGCATTGACCACCCATCGTTGCATGTGGTAACTGTTAAGGGACGAGGCGTTCGGAAACCGGTAAGCAAAGGCGCTATATCGTCGGAAGATTACATCAAAGTTTTATTCTTTTTGGTAAATCCAACCAGCGAAGCACGCCAACAACTCCGTATGCTCTCACGTTTGACAGATATTGTTGAACGAGAAAATTTTGTAAACGATTTTCTTGCTTTCGAAAACGAACGTCAGTCCAAAGAATTTTTACTACACAACGAGCGCTACATCTCCGTTCAGCTGTCTGAAAATACCGTTCAGTTCGAAATGGTAGGTAAAAAGCTGATGGAAATAACCTTCCCTTCCGAAGTGCTTGTTGCTATTATAGAGCGTGATGGACAGGCAATTACGCCAAAGGGAAATACCGAGCTTATGAAAAACGATATTTTAACCATAATAGGTGAGCCTAAATCAATTTCACAACTCATAAAAAAATACATTGAAGCATAGGGCTGAATATTCTCATCTCCTTAACTTTTTTCAGATTTTGCAAAATCAATTTCTTTTACCTGTAACTTTTTAAAAGCCTATGCGTCTAAGCTATTGAAATGAAGTAACAAAATGACCACCGGAGAATACAACCAAATTGTAGAACGATATGCAAACCATCTGTACCGATATTTATTGAAAAATATCAGGAATGAGGATCGTGCACGCGATTTGGTACAAGATAGTTTCGAAAAATTATGGCGGAATTATAGGGACATTAGCTTTAGCAAGGCAAAATCGTACTTGTTTAGTATTGCCCACAACACAATGATTGATATGATTCGACGCGAAAAACGCATGATGGTGGCCGATACATCTGAAATGCCCGAATTATCGCATTCGAAACAGTACTCCGACTTAAAAGAAATACTCGACGAAGGATTGAAAAAACTACCCGAGGTACAGCGGTCGGTTTTACTTTTAAGGGACTACGAAGGATATTCATACGAAGAAATTGGAAAGATATCGAACCTGAACGAATCGCAGGTTAAAGTTTACATATACCGCGCAAGAGTATTTCTGAAAAATTATATCGGGCAAATTGAAAAAGTATTGTAAAAGGAATATTGAGATGAAGATAACACGCAAAAATTATGAGGAATGGCTAATCGACTGGCTCGACAACAATCTTACGGTTGAGCAAATAGATGAGGTACGCCTTTTTTTGCGTGCAAACCCCGATTTACAAAATGAATTTAACGGCATAGAAAAGGCATACTTGCCTGCCGAAACTGTTCCTTGTGTCGATTTCTCGATGTTGAAAAAAACAAGGTTAGACGACACCGATGTTTTTGAAGATGCTTGCATACGTTCCATCGAAGGACAGCTTTCGGTCGGTGAGGAGAACGAACTTCGTGAGTATCTGGGCCATAATGCCAAAGCAAAATACGAGTACCAGCTATTTGAATCGACTCGGCTCAAACCCGACGAAACCATCGTGTACGGAAATATTGATTCACTGAAACAACAACCGTCGTTGCCTACCTACTGGTATCGGGCTGCGGCAGCAATTGTGCTTTTATTCTCTTTTTTCTGGTGGCAACATGGCGAATTGTATGAGCCAGATTATTCACCTCATAAGATTGTTGCGTTGAACGAAGAACCACAGACGGGGTCTATAAATATAAGTTATAAACCCAAATTGCATAGTCTGGTTGAATCTTCTGAAAACATTGCTGAGGTTTTAAAGGTGGAAAGCAACAACCTTGAATACGGAAAAATTCAACTGTTGGCATCACAAATCGTTATTCTTCCTCAATCTGAAATTGTTTCCGATTTAGAAGATATTTCCCTTAAAGAGTATAATATTGTACCGGTTTCAGACGAAGAGTATCCTGGTCTTGGTGAACTTCTGGCTGAAAAGATTAATCTCGAAAAAGGAAAAAATAAGCTTACCGTTTTTGCACTTGATAAACTAAAAGGACTTACCAACGATAAGTTCGACTATTCGGCAAGCGAAGAAGGCGAAGTGGAAAAAATTGAATTTAATACGCGAATTTTAGCGTTTTCAGTACCGTTGGAATAATTCATCAAACCAAATAGGGCACAAAAAAAGGAGACATCATCTGATGTCTCCCAAAAAACTATCCCCCAAACTAAAACGCCAAACATGAAAAAGACTTGATTTGACTTGAAATCAATCATGTTTGTAATTGATTTCTGATACAAATATAAAAGGCATATTTGAACTGTGCAAGTGTTTTTTTAAAAAAAACACAAAAAAAGTGATTTTTTTGAGCAGTATGATTTATCAAGCTCATTTTCAGATTATTTTATCCAATTCGATAAAGTTCAACCCAAACGCTTCGGCCACTTCTTTATAAACAACTTTCCCGTTGAGTATATTCAATCCCTTTTTGAGTGCTGGATTGTTTTTACAAGCATTTAACCATCCCTCATTGGCTAGTTTAAGGGCATAAGGCAAGGTCGAATTGGTTAGTGCTATGGTTGAGGTGCGCGGAACAGCTCCGGGCATATTAGCTACGGAATAATGTATTATTTTATCAACTACGTAAGTTGGGTTATCGTGCGTGGTTGGATAACTGGTTTCGAAACATCCTCCCTGGTCGATGGCTACATCAACCAGTACGGTTCCCGGTTTCATTGTACCAAGCATTTCTTTTCGGATTAGCGAAGGTGCTTTTGCTCCTGGAATTAATACTGCTCCAATAATCAAATCGTGGTATTGTATCAAATCTCGAATATTGTACTCGTTGCTCATCATGGTTTTTACGTTGGCAGGCATTATATCGTCGAGATAACGCAGCCGGGCAGAGTTTACATCCATAATCGTTACATCGGCTCCTAATCCGGCAGCCATTTTAGCAGCTTCGGTACCAACAATCCCGCCTCCAATTACAAGCACTTTAGCCGGTAGTACGCCCGATACACCGCCCAGTAAAATTCCGCTGCCGCCAAAGGTCTTTTCGAGGTATTTGGCGCCTTCTAGTGCCGACATCCGACCGGCAACTTCCGACATTGGAATAAGCAAAGGCAGCGATTTGTCGGGTAGTTCAACGGTTTCGTAAGCGATACATACCGATTCACTTTCAATCATCGCTTTTGTGAGTTGTTCCGATGAGGCAAAATGAAAATAAGTAAATAAAACCTGCCCTTTTTTTATCAAGTGATACTCAGGCTCGATAGGTTCTTTCACTTTCATTATCATTTCTGCTTCACCGTAAACATCTTCAATCGACGGTAAAATTTTAGCCCCGGCTTCTATATAGGCCTTATCGGTAAAGCCACTACCCAAACCAGCGGTTGCCTGAACATATACTTCATGTCCATGTTTAAGCATCTCGGTTGTCCCTGATGGTGTAAGCGCTACACGATTTTCGTTATTCTTAATCTCTTTGGGTATTCCAACTATCATAAATCGAAGTTTTTAAAGATTTTTATTCAAAAATACAGCACCTTATTTTACTGTTACATGACAAAAACACACGTTTCGAAGTCGTTCTTTTTAAGCATAATTATAATAATTGGCGTCATTGGACAGTCTATAAAAATGTAAGCTTTAACAGTTTAAAAATGATAATTGATATTTTGTGTCGCCTCTTTTTATTTCAAATTGATAGTTATATCTTTACGCGATTTGTTTTAAAGCACAAAATTTATATGCCAGAAGTATCAAAACGAGGGGTTAGGATGCCTGAGTCGCCCATCCGAAAGTTGGGGCCTTATGCCGATGCAGCAAAGAAAAACGGAGTTCATGTTTATCATTTGAACATCGGTCAGCCCGATTTACCAACCCCACAGGTAGCCATTGACGCCATCCGGAATATCGACCGCAAAATACTTGAGTACAGCCCAAGCGAAGGAATACGTTCGTACCGCGAGAAGCTGGCGAAGTACTACCATGGATACAATATCGACGTATGCGCCGACGATATCATAGTAACCTCTGGTGGTTCGGAGGCGGTTACGTATGCATTTCTGGCTTCGCTCGACCCCGGCGACGAGATAATCGTACCCGAACCCTCGTATGCCAACTATACTGCTTTTGCCATTGTGGCTGGCGCTATTGTGAAAACCATTCCTTCGAAAATTGAAGAAGGCTTTGCCTTGCCACCTGTCGAAAAATTTGAAGCACTGATTACCCCACGTACCAAGGGAATATTAATTTGCAACCCCAATAACCCAACCGGTTATCTATATACGCAAAGCGAAATGAATGCCATTCGCGACCTGGTGAAAAAGTACGATTTGTACTTATTTTCCGACGAAGTTTACCGCGAATTTTGCTATACCGGAGCTCCTTACATCTCGGCTTTTCATTTAAAAGGGATTGAAGAGAACGTCATTCTCATTGATTCGGTATCGAAACGATACAGCGAGTGTGGATTGAGAATCGGAGCCCTGATTACCAAAAACAAAGCCATTCATAAAAGTGTAATGAAGTTTTGCCAGGCACGATTAAGCCCGCCACTAATCGGACAAATAGCTGCCGAGGCTTCGCTCGATGCACCCGAAGAATACATGTTGGGCGTTTACAACGAATATCTCGAACGAAGAAAATTTTTAATCGACGGCTTAAATCAAATCGACGGCGTTTATTCTCCCATTCCCATGGGTGCATTTTATACCGTTGCCAGCCTGCCGGTTGACGATTCGGATAAGTTCTGTTTATGGTTACTAAAGGATTTTCAATACGATGGCGCTACGATTATGATGGCACCGGCGTCGGGTTTTTACACCACTCCCGACCTGGGGAGAAACGAAGTACGGATAGCCTATGTACTTAAAAAGGAAGACCTTGCCGTTTCGTTGAAAATATTGGAAGAAGCATTAAAAGTATATCCCGGGCGAACCAATAATATTTAAATCCGACCCGGGATTTTGTATTTTAGAAGAAGCCCAACTCGAGTTTGGCTTCCTCACTCATCATCGATTTATCCCATGGTGGTTCGAAGGTTAACTCTACAAAACAATCGTCAACCCCTTCAACACCCATGGCTTTATCGTAAACCTGCTCAAGAATCATATCGGCAACCGGGCATCCGGGGGCGGTAAGTGTCATAACTACCGTAGCTTTGTTGTTTTCGTCCACATCGATGCTATAAATGAGCCCCAAATCGTAAATGTTTACCGGAATTTCAGGGTCATAAACTTCGTGCAGTTCTTCTTTTATTTTTTCAATTCTTTTATCAGGCATGTTCTTCAATCTTATCCGTTTATTTTACTGAAAGCAACAGCATAAAGCTTGATTTGTTTAATCATGGCCAGCAAACCATTCGAGCGGGTTGGCGATAAATGCTCTTTCAACCCAATGCTGTCGATAAAATGAAAGTCGGTATTCATAATATCCTGCGGCGATTGCTTATTTACAACCCGCAAAACCAGCGCTACAAGCCCCTTAACAATTAAGGCATCGCTGTCGCCCCGAAACAGAATCTTCCCTTCGGAATAATCGGCATCAATCCACACCTGCGACTGGCATCCACGAATTATGGTTTGCTCTGTTTTAGCCTCATCAGCCATCGATGGTAAATCGTTTCCCATTTCAATTAAATGAGCGTATTTGTCCATCCAGTCTTCAAAAAGCGAAAACTCACTAATAATTTCCTGTTGAATTTCTTCAATACCTTGCATAAGCTTACATCTAAAATCAGACACAAAGGTCTATTATTTTTTTGGAAACATGAAAAAAGCGGGTTAAAATTACAACCCACTTAAAAAAGTTAATATCAACATAATGCTTTGATATCATTCATAATTTGTGTGGCAATTTCGTTGGCTTTTTCGGGGCTTTGAGCTTCGGAGTATATCCGGATAATGGGTTCGGTATTTGATTTTCGCAGGTGCACCCATTTATCGGCAAAGTCGATTTTCACTCCGTCGATATCGTTCACCTGTTCGTGGCTGTATTTTTCTTTCATTTTTGAAAGAATAAGGTCAACGTCAATTTCGGGTGTGAGTTCAATTTTATTTTTCGACATAAAATAGTTTGGATAGCTTGCACGCAGCTCAGAACACTTCATTTTCTTTTCGGCGAGCAAGGTTAAAAACAAGGCGATACCCACCATTGAATCTCGACCGTAGTGCGAAGCCGGATAAATTACACCACCATTGCCTTCGCCGCCAATAACTGCTTGGGTCGCTTTCATTTTCTCAACTACGTTCACTTCGCCAACAGCCGCAGCCTGGTATGTTTGTCCGTATTTTTCGGTAACATCGCGCAGCGCACGGGTCGATGACAGATTTGATACTGTGTTACCCGGTGTTTTCGATAACACATAATCGGACACTGCCACCAGCGTATATTCTTCGTTAAACATCGTGCCGTCTTCGTTTAAAATAACCAAACGGTCAACATCGGGGTCAACCACAAAACATACATCAACATTTTCGGTTTTCACGCGGGTTGCAACATCAACCAAATTTTCACTAATGGGCTCTGGGGTATGGGCAAAATAACCACTGGGTTCGCAATTTATCTCAACAATCTCCGAAACGCCAAGAGCATGCAACAGGGCCGGTACGATAATACCTCCCACCGAATTTACGGCATCAACCGCCACCTTAAAATTGGCTGTTTTAATTTTTTCAACATCAACCAGGTTGAGCTTTAATACTTCTGAAATATGAAATTGGGTATAATCTTTATGAACCACGTGCCCTAGTTTATCCACATTGGCATAATTGAAACTTTCTTCTTCAGCTATTTTTAATATTTCAGCACCTTCGTCGCCATTCAGGAATTCACCCTTCCCGTTGAGTAATTTCAAGGCATTCCATTGTTTTGGATTATGGCTGGCTGTGAGTATGATACCCCCGTCGGCTTGTTCAGCCGGCACAGCAATTTCTGTAGTTGGCGTCGATGCCATACCAATGTTAACCACGTTACATCCCATGGCCGTTAACGATGAAACAACCAGCGCACTAACCATTTCGCCCGAGATACGGGCATCGCGGCCAACTACAATTTTTGCGTTTTGCTTGCCGGCTTTTTGTTGAATAAACGTGGCATAAGCCGAACTGAATTTTACTACATCGAGCGGAGAAAGTCCTTCGCCGGGTTTGCCGCCAATGGTTCCGCGTATTCCGGATATCGATTTTATAAGTGTCATTTTTGTTGAGTTTTTTATGCTACTGCAAATATACAGGTTATAAATATTTATCAATATCTTTTTCGGCTTACATGTAGAAAAATGTCAGTGTTAAGTAGGTTAAACCTATTGATATATAGTGAACGAATTGTGAGTTGATAAGAGAAAGTTATGTATAAAAAAAGAGCTACATTTTTTAATGTAACTCTTTTTTTATTGGTGGAGAATACCGGAGTCGAACCGGTGACCTCTTGACTGCCAGTCAAGCGCTCTAGCCAACTGAGCTAATCCCCCCAGTATTAATAATTATGAACGTATCGGGAGTTGAACCGTTGACCTTCCCGAATGCTATCG
>JAFGGY010000064.1 GCA_016930365.1 Prolixibacteraceae bacterium
ATCTGGCAAGACAACAGCATGAATTATGCCGACCAGGTTAAATACATCGATTTGGCTGCGGCCATGGATTTTGAATTTATTTTGATTGATGCCTGGTGGGATACAAATATTGGATACGAAAAAATGGAGGAACTAATCCGGTATGCCGAAACAAAAGATGTAGGTGTTTTTTTGTGGTATAATTCTAATGGTTCGGCTAACGACGCTTTTCAAACCCCATTAAGTAAAATGAATACTTCAATTGCCCGTAAAAAAGAAATGAAATGGCTCAAAGAATTAGGGGTCAAAGGGTTGAAAGTAGATTTTCTGGGCGGCGACAAGCAAGAAACCATGCGTGTTTATGAGGATATCCTTTCTGATGCCAACGATTATGGTTTAATGGTAAATTTCCATGGCGCCACACTTCCCCGAGGATGGGAACGGATGTACCCCAATTTTGTGGGATGTGAAGCCGTACTGGCTTCCGAAATGCTCGTTTTTAATCAGGATACACGTCAAAAGGAAGCATTCTATGCATCCTTGCACCCTTTTGTTCGTAATTCAGTTGCCTCAATGGAATTTGGAGGGGTTATACTTAATGAATACCTGAACAAAAGCAACCAAAGGGGGCCAAAACGTTTAACCTCCGATATTTTCCAACTGGCTACAGGTGTTTTGTTTCAAAATCCGGTGCAGTTTTTTGCCTTAACTCCAAACAATTTGACCGATGTGCCTGAATTTGAATTAGAGTTTATGCGCAATATCCCAACAACCTGGGACGAAACCCGTTTTATCGACGGATATCCCGGCAAGTATAGTGTGCTTGCACGTCGCAATGGCGAAAACTGGTATGTTGCCGGTATAAATGCCGAAAATGAAGCTAAAAAGCTAACACTTAGTTTACCCATGTTGGCCGGCCAAAAGGTTACCATTTATAACGATAAGAAGGATGGTACACCCTATGTCGAAACTATTTCTGTTTCCAATGATGGAAAAGTTGACGTTACCATTCAGCACAATGGCGGGTTTGTGATTAAAAAGGTAAAATGAAGTTTTAATTAATCGCAATACCGAAAGTAATGTTAATACGTTTGAAGTAATAATTTAATCGGGCATTTGTAATCCAATAGCTACATTAAGATAATTTTATGTAATGTAATTAGCTATTGGATTACTTTTTTATTTACCGGGCCGAATATAAAACATTATGGTGCTATATTGCTGTTTTTTTGATGATTACCACAAACCAAAATTCGAAGTAAATATTTTATTAATACAAAAGTAAAGACATGTGTTTTACATCTATTACAATTAAACAGTTAATTACCATTGCAGCCTTTATGATGATGCTTTCATCCAATAGTTTTGGCTCGGCAAATCAGGTTCGGTTACAAAATCCCGAAAATGCACCGGTATTCACCAAGTTTGTATATCAAGGTGATGATCAGGTTTATAAAGATTTCCCATTGGAAGATGATGAATTTTACAACCCGATTATTCAGGGATGTTACCCAGATCCGGCAATAGTACGGAAGGACAACGATTATTTTATGGTTCATTCATCGTTTGCCATGTTTCCGGGGGTGCCTATTTTTCATAGTACTGACCTGGTAAACTGGAAACAAATTGGCCATGTGCTCGATCGGAAATCACAATTAAAAGTTCACGACACAGGAATAAGTGCGGGTGTATATGCACCATCGATTGCATATAATCCAAACAATGAAACTTTTTACATGATTACTACCCAATTTGCAGGTGGTTTCGGAAATATTGTTGTAAAAACTAACGATCCGTTTAAAGGATGGAGTGACCCTTACAAACTCAGATTTAATGGTATTGACCCTTCGCTTTTTTTCGATGATGACGGGAAAGCTTACGTTGTACATAACGATGCTCCCGATCGTGGAAAAGAGCTTTACGAAGGACATAGGGTGATTAAAATATGGGATTACGATATTGAAAATGACCAGGTAATACAGGGTACCGATAAAATAATTGTTGATGGAGGGGTTGATATATCCGAAAAGCCAATTTGGATTGAAATGCCTCATATTTACAAGAAAAACGATCGTTATTATTTAATGTGTGCCGAAGGTGGTACCGGCGATTGGCACAGCGAGGTTATATTTGTAAGCGATAACCCCAGGGGACCTTATGTTCCGGCACCCAATAACCCCATACTTACCCAGCGTTATTTTAACCACGATCGAGAAAACAAGGTCGATTGGGCAGGTCATGCCGACTTGGTTAAAGGTCCCAACGATGATAAATATTACGGCGTTTTTTTAGCCATTCGTCCAAATGAAAAAGAACGTGTTACTACAGGTCGCGAAACTTTTATTTTACCGGTTGACTGGAGTGGCGATTTCCCGGTTTTTGAAAATGGCTTGATACCAATAGACCCAAAACTAAAAATGCCATCCGGTGTTGAAAACAAAACTGGAAAGGAAGGCTTTTTCCCAAATGGAAACTTTACATATACCGAGACTTTTGATTCAGAGAATCTCGATTACCGTTGGATTGCTATGAGAGGTCCTCGCGAAGATTTTATTTCGTTTATCGACGAAGGGGTGCAGCTAAAACCATATGAAACAAATATTAAAGACCTTGCCCCGGTTTCATCATTATTTCATCGCCAAATGCACGATGATTTTACAGCAACTGCAACAGTTAGTTACAAACCGGCTTCGGAGAGCGATTTGGCAGGTTTGGTTTGTTATCAAAGCGAAAGATACAACTATGTTTTTGGGATAACTAAAAAAGACAACAATTTTTATTTGCTCTTGGAACGTACCGATAATGGTAAATCAAAAGTACTGGCTAGTACCCAAATAGATATCGATAAACCTGTGTATTTACAGGTAGATGCACAAGGCGATGATTACCAGTTTAATTATTCTAAAGATGGTCGTTCATATAAGAATCTCGGTGGCACAGTTTCAGGCGATATTTTATCGACTAATGTAGCCGGAGGTTTTACCGGAAGCCTTATTGGTTTGTATGCTACATCGTCAAATGATGCAAAACCATAGCCAATAGGACAATTTATATGTTTTACAAAAAAACATATAATGATGTTGTTACGTGTAAAAAAGAACCTGAAAAACTGTTATAAAACTTAATTCGTGATTTTAAAAGAGTTACAAATCATAGTTTTTTTATATTTGTACGAGTAATCTAATTCACAATAAAAAAGTATAAAATTATGAAAATCTTAAGTAACATTTTTTTTGCACTATTATTATTGGCAATTGCTTGTCCTTCGGCTTTTTCGCAAAATCCGATAGTTCGCGACCAGTTTACGGCCGATCCTTCAGCCAGGGTATTTAATGGGAAAATATACGTATTTCCATCGCACGATATTGTTGCCCCCGAAGGCAAAGGGCTTCGTGAGAATTGGTTTTGTATGGAAGATTATCATGTATTTTCTTCTGAAAACCTCACCGATTGGACTGATCATGGAATGATTGTAAGTCAGTACGATGTTGAATGGGTCGATTCTAATTCATACAGTATGTGGGCTCCCGATTGTGTAGAACGTAACGGGAAATACTATTTCTACTTTCCTTCAAATGTGAAACCTGATGGCGAAGCAGGCCGAAGAGGTGGATTTGGAATAGGTGTTGCCATAGCTGATGCCCCCGAGGGACCGTATGTTCCTGAAAAAAAACCCATTCAAGGCATAAATGGTATTGATCCTTGTGTGCTTATTGATGATGACGGACAGGCATACATTTATTGGTCGATGGGAAATATATATGGTGCCAAACTAAAAGAAAATATGTTGGAACTCGACTCAGAAACCACAACCATTGCCGAAATGCCAAGAGCAGGCATGAAAGAAGGTCCATGGGTTTTTAAAAGAAACGGACTCTATTACATGACTCTTCCTCATGTCGAAAATGATACCGAGCGTCTTGAGTATGGTATTAGTGATAACCCACTGGGCCCTTTTGAAATGAAAGGGGTAATCATGGATGAATCTCCAACCGGTTGTTGGACAAATCACCATTCTATTCTTGAATATAACGATCAATGGTATTTGTTCTATCATCACAACGATTATTCGCCCGACTTCGATAAAAATCGTTCAATACGCGCCGATAGCCTTTTCTTTAACTCCGACGGAACTATCCAAAAAGTAATTCCAACATTGCGCGGAATAGGGTTGGCAAGTGCTGAAAGCCAGATTCAACTCGACCGCTATACCGATATTAGCGAAAATGCCGCAATTGATTTTATTAATCCCGAAAATACTTTTGAAGGATGGAAAACTATTTTCAAAAGCAAAGGCGACTGGATTCGTTTTAATACGGTTGACTTTAGTAATAAAAAGTTGAAAAATGCCAAAATGAGAGTTCGTTCTGAATCAGGTGGAAAAGTTCAAATTAAATTCAGCAACAAGGATGAAAGCGTTTTGGCTGAAGTTGAAATCCCAAAATCGGATAAATGGGTACTTGTTGATAGTAAAATTGAAAAATACAAAAAGGGCACTTACGATTTAAAGGTTGAGCTTATCAGTGGCAATAACGTTGAGATTGACTGGGTTCAGTTTACTAAATAACGACAGCAAGAAAACCCTCTTTTTTTGAAGAATTTGATAAGAAAACTTCGATAACAAGGCTTGCAAGTCTTAACTATCAGGAGTTCCGAAGTTTGTCGGGATGACTGGCAAGTAAGATGGTGTAACACAGTTGTCGGAGTTTTTTTTACAAAGATGAAATTTATCAATAATTTTTGGTTAAAGGCCAACAAAAATGATATAGACGTATTTGTCGAAAAAATAGGTGAGGGTACTCCCGATGTTCTTTCTTCTGAGAAAATCAAAAATAAGGATAAGCCTATAAAATTAAAAGTGGTTTCGCATGGCGAGTTTTACGACTTTTATTATTTGACACACAATAGTGGCTGGGGAAAGCTTTGTGGCGATGTCGATGCGCATTATTTATCCACAGCCAGTTCGTTTGGCTTTACCGGTACAACAATTGGTAAGTATGCCGTTAGACGATAGATAACAACGCAAACAAAAAGTAATAAGGGGATAGTTAGCTGTTACAGTTAAATATCCCTTTTTTAGTGAAAATAATCGAAAATATTTTACTAATATGTTTTAGTTTTTTACGATGGTTGGCTGGTAATATTATGCTTCTTTTTTTTTGTTTGGTTAAAATTTCAGTTTGTTTCTCCCGATATCGTTCTTCTTCGGGATACCAATGATAGATTTTTGTAAGGTGCTGTATGTAAAACAAATACAAAACGTCTTTTTTGTTGACAATTCTACTTTCCGGCCA
>JAFGGY010000004.1 GCA_016930365.1 Prolixibacteraceae bacterium
AAATCAATCCAAAAAGGATATACAAGTTAAGAAATATAATTAGAATATAGCAAGTAGTAGTTAATCTTTTTGATCTAAAAAACATTGATGTATGTCGAATAATTCAATAAATTTATGGTCATCTTACAATAGTAGTATTGGAATAGAAACTTAAAAAAATGACAGAGAAATGTACAATAAAATAATTTCGAATATCAAACCACTGGGGTTTACCTGGCAAACCAACGATCCTTTTTTATTTTGTGTTCACCATCTCGATCATTATCCCGAAGGGAATGATGCAATGGAACCAAATGCCTCGCTCGAAGGTCGTAACCTTGGTCAAGATTTCACCACCAAAGACGGCTGGCGTATGTATCATGGCGAAACTATTCCCGGGTTTCCGGCTCACCCACACCGGGGCTTTGAAACCATAACCGTGGTGCTTGATGGTTTTGTTGATCATTCTGATTCGCACGGAGCTAGTGGTCGCTATGGAAATGGAGATGTGCAATGGATGACTGCCGGTGCCGGCTTACAACATTCAGAAATGTTTCCTTTACTTAAAAAAGATGAACCCAACAGACTCGAATTATTTCAAATTTGGCTTAACCTGCCGGCTGCCAATAAATTTGTGAAGCCTCATTACAAAATGCTTTGGAACAATGATATTCCAATTCATTCCGAAAATGATGAAAATGGGAGAAAAACAGATATCCGCATTATTGCCGGAGCATATAAAGAGGCTATGGCTCCACCACCTGCGCCCGATTCGTGGGCTGCGAACCCTGAAAACCACGTTGGCATCTGGCTCATAAAAATTGAAGCATGGGGAATCTTTACACTCCCAGCTGATTTACCAGAGATGAACCGATCGCTTTACTTCTACCGTGGCGCAAAGATATCGATTGAAGGAATTGATATCGATCCATACAATTCAATAGAATTAATGGCAGACCAACCTGCAATTATTGAAAATGGGGAAGATGATGCCTATCTTTTATTGTTGCAGGGGATGCCCATTGGCGAGCCTGTAGTTCAACACGGGCCTTTTGTAATGAACTCCCCGGAAGAAATTCATCGTGCTTTTGCCGATTACCGGGCTACACAATTTGGAGGATGGTCTTGGAAGCGTTATGACAACATACATTCACCTACAATAGGCCGTTTTGCGAAATACGATGATGGCAGAGAAGAGTTCCCTATGTGAAATGAAGCATGTTAATACAGTCTTTTTTAAAAAAAAACATAACACGAACAAACATTACCTCCTCTTACATGAGCTTTATAGGCTGTATTTCTATATGTTATAATGCGGGATGATTTATAAATTGAACATTGAGAATGGATTTTCAAATTGTTGTCTATATCTTTGTTGCTTGATTTTTTATGATAGTCAAATATGAAAAATTAATTTTCTGTTAATTGAAAAACCTGAGCAAACTTGCATTTTTTTCAGCATTTATAACAAAATACAATATGACATTTCCAACTACACGACTCAGAAGATTACGCACATCTCCGGTTACGCGAAACCTGGTGCGCGAAACACAACTCACACGCAACGATTTAATCATGCCCCTATTTGTTTGTCCGGGCACCAAAGTAGAAAATCCCATCAGTAGTATGCCGGGGAACTCACAGCTATCGGTCGATTTGCTGGTAGAAAAGGCAAAAGCACTTTATGATAAAGGGATTCAGGCACTTTTATTATTCGGTATCCCTGAGCATAAAGACGAAACCGGCGATGTAGCCTGCCAACACAATGGCATTGTGCAACAAGCTGTCAGGGCATTAAAAAAAGAAGTACCAGGCATGTACCTTATTGCCGACATTTGCAATTGCGAATATACCGTCCACGGCCATTGCGGTACCATTGTCGATGGAGACGTGCACAACGACCTCACCCTAGAAACACTGGCAAAACAATCGGTATCGTTGGCCAACGAAGGTGTCGACATGGTTGCCCCCAGCGACATGATGGACGGCCGTGTTGGGGCTATCCGCAAAGCACTCGACAAAAACGGGCTCTACAATACGCCCATCATGGCCTATTCGGCAAAATATGCGTCAGCTTTCTATGGACCTTTCCGCGAAGCAGCTGAAAGTGCGCCAAAATTTGGCGACCGCAAAACCTACCAAATGGATCCGTCCAATAGCAATGAGGCTCTACGCGAAGTTGCACTCGACATTGAAGAAGGCGCCGACATTGTAATGGTAAAACCTGCGTTGAGCTACCTCGATGTAATTAACCGGGTAAAAAATGAGTTTAACATGCCCGTTTGCGCTTACAATGTCAGCGGCGAATTCTCGATGGTAAAAGCAGCAGCCGCTAACGGCTGGATTGATGAAGAACGCATTGTACTTGAAATTTTGACATCCATCAAACGTGCCGGAAGTGACATGATTATAAGTTATCATTCGCAGGATGTGGTAGATAAGTTATAAAAATGACCAATCAATTATCACTATAGTACGTTAGATGTTAGATATGAGATTTGAGATGTTAGACTTTTGCCTATAATAAACTAAGCGTAAGCGGATTAGACAATACAACTCGAATATGTCTTTGATAAACATCTAAAAGAAATTGGATACCCGTCTTGGGTATCCAATTTCTTGTTTATAAATAGTATTAATTATTCATTATTAATCCTACTTTTATCAGTTTAACTGCATAACCAGGCACTGTTATCAACTGCTTTGAAAAATCTTGCGTTAATTCTTCAATTCTCACGTTTGGTTCTTCACCGGGAGTATTGAATGCCTCCGGATCATTGTGATGGATCAACCATGCTTGTCCATCGTCAGCAGTAGCGATACCATCTAAGTCAAACTCCAGGTTTTGGGAAATTGAATCCGTATTCACAACGGCTATGGTTAAAGCACTTTTGTCATCGGTCAATGCAGCGACAATATCCAAATTTGGGTTTTTACTTTCAATTTCAAGCGGCAACGAACCAAACTGGTTTCGGTACAATTTGAGCACAAGGCCGGTTGTTTCGAGAGCCGATTCGGTTTGTGTTGTTTTTATGGCACCAATCACATTTACGGTTTGGGCATAATTTGCCATATGGTAGATATCGGTATTACGGAAAAACTCATGTAAGCCCATGGCAATACCAAGACCGTCTTTATGGTGATAGCGCACCCCTAATTCACCATAAACATAATCGCCATACCAGTAATTCCACTCATCCATGGCAACTTTGATGTTTTTATCTTTCAAACCGGGAATAGTTTCCTTGTATCCTCGATGTGCATCGGCTACCCGCTTAATTGAGTTTTTTATCTGAGCCATATGATCCTGTATATCTTCAAGCTCACGATTGTATATATGCTCACTCAAAAGATCCATGTAATCGGCGCTTTTGGTTAACATGGTTTCACTCCATTCGCCAACATGTCCAACAGCAACAAGCTGGGCATCTGGATCAATATCCCATATAGCTTTGGCCATTTCGTTATGCTTCAATACATAATCTTCAAGAGGCATATTCCCTAATTGCCAGTCGCCATACATTTCATTGCCCACGGCCCAATAACGCACATCAAAGGGTTCAGTGCTACCGTTTTGGGCACGCATACGGCCAAGTTCCGATTCCTGGCCTGCCGTGCAATACTCAATTTGTTCGGCCACCTCCTGTACGGTGCCCAACCCGGTGTTTACAGCGATAAAGGGTTCAGCATTTATCATTTCCATCAACTGCATGTACTCGTGCAATCCTACATCGTTATGCTCCACACCTTTCCAAGCCGGATTTTTCCGTGGCGGGCGTTGATCCCTTTCACCAATTCCATCGCGCCAATTGTAGCCACTTACAAAATTACCCCCAGGCCAGCGGTATATTGGCGAGTTAAGTTCTTTTAATAAAGCGACCACATCGGAGCGCCAGCCATTAATATTATCAGATGGCATTATGGATAGAGTGCCGATGTTAAAAGCACCTTTTCCTTTACTGAAGATTTCAACTGAGCAGTTTTTCCCTGCAAAAGGAACCACAATATTGAACGGATAAGTTTCGTAATTACTTGTTATATTACTTATTTCAGTATCAATACTTTCGTTATTTTCCGAAGAAATCCGTAAAACTATCGGCTGTGCCCCAACATCGCCTTTTAGCACAATACGCCCTTCGTATTCTTTTCCGGCAATAAATTCAATTCCCTCCTGTTTGATCCCACCTGCCGAGCCATCGCCTTTCAAGTGAATCATTGGGGCGTGTTCTCCGGCGAAGGGATTTCGCTTATCCATGCTTACCGTTTTTTCATCACCAATAACCTGCCAGGGAGATGCATTTAAAAACCTGTACTCACCGGTATCCCATTGAGGATCATCGGCATATCCCCATGGGTCGAATTCAAAGGTTATGGGATAATAAAACTTACGGTCTTCGAGCATTTCAGCCCAAATACCTCCATAAATACACTTTCCAAGATGCTCGATAAACTGCCCATATATATATGGACTAATAGGCTCTTCTGTTGTAGCAACATCAACTTTTATGTTCTCATCAACATGCACCTTTTCACAACCTGAAACTGTAAATAACAATGCTATAGCACTTGCCATAAAATACGTTTTTACTCTTCGTGAAAATAAAATTGATTTATTCATAACCGGTATTATTTAGAATTTCCTTAAAAATATAAAAATATAATCATACCGTAAATGGTTTTCACAAAAGGTATGCTGAAAAACATTTACAACAACAAAAAAACAACAGCAGTTTGCTGAAAATGAAAAAAATAATTCACAAAGAAAAAGCGGCGTCTAAAATTACGACGCCGCTCAATGTCAGTCTTATCTACTTTATTCAAAACCTACTTATTTACATAGATGCCAAATACTTAATCACTCAAATCGAAGCGGTCGGCATTCATCACTTTTACCCATGCGCTCACAAAATCGCGAACAAACTTTTCTTTGTTGTCGTCCTGCGCGTACAGTTCGGTATAAGCCCGCAACACCGAATTGGAACCAAAAACCAAATCGACCCGGGTTGCTGTCCATTTTGTCTGTTTGGTCTTTTTATCAACAATGTTGTAGAGGTTTTCTTCGACAGGCTCCCATGTATAATTCATATCGGTGAGGTTCACAAAGAAATCGTTTGAAAGCACACCCGGCTTATCGGTAAATACACCATGTTTGGTTCCCCCGTGGTTTGTTCCCAAAACACGCATCCCCCCAACCAAAACTGTCATTTCGGGAGCAGTTAAGCCCATTAACTGAGTCCGGTCAAGAAGCATTTCTTCCGGTTTAACCACATATTCTTTTTTCTGCCAATTTCTGTAACCATCATGCAAAGGTTCTAAATATTCAAACGATTCGGCATCGGTCATTTCATCGGTAGCGTCGCCCCGGCCGGGTGCGAAAGGGACTTTTATATCTACTCCGGCATCTTTCACGGCTTTTTCTACGGCTGCACTTCCGCCCAAAACAATTAAATCGGCAATGCTCACTTTTTTATCTAAACTTGCTTGTATCTCGGTAAGTTTCTTCAAAACTTCCTGAAGCCGTTCAGGTTCGTTGCCTTCCCAGTCTTTTTGAGGTGCAAGACGTATTCTTGCTCCATTTGCCCCTCCCCTGTAATCGGAGTACCTGAAAGTCCGGGCACTGTCCCATGCAGTATTGATAAGCTCAGTGCGGCTCAAACCACAATTCAACAGTTTGTCTTTTAACGCTTCAATTTCCGATTCTGAGAGTGTATAATCAACCTCAGGGATTGGGTCTTGCCAGATTAAATCTTCATTGGGCACATCGGACCCCAGGTAGCGGCTCTTAGGCCCAAGGTCACGGTGCGTTAACTTAAACCATGCCCGGGCAAATACCTCTGCAAAATGTTCTGGGTCTTTATAGAAACGCTCTGCAATTTTACGGTATTCCGGATCCACCTTCAAAGCCATGTCGGCATCGGTCATCATTGGATTTTTGCGCACACCCGGCACATGGGCGTCAAATGGTTTGTCTTCTTCTTTAATATTTACAGGCTCCCACTGTTTTGCTCCGGCCGGGCTTTCGCGAACTTCCCATTCGTAGGTAAAAAGCAGGTAGAAATACGTGTTATTCCACTTGTTGGGGTAAGTTGTCCATGCACCTTCCAGACCGCTTGTAACGGTGTTTTCGGAATGACCTTTGCCCTGAGGGTTTTTCCATCCCAGGCCTTGTTCCTCCACAGGCGCACCTTCGGGGTCGGGTCCCAAAAGCGATGCATCGCCGTTACCGTGTGTTTTTCCCACGGTGTGTCCACCTGCGGTCAGGGCTACGGTTTCTTCATCGTTCATGGCCATTCGTTTAAAGGTTACCCGCATAGCCTGTGCTGTTTTAAGGGGGTCGGGTTTTCCGTCAACACCTTCGGGATTTACATAAATCAATCCCATTTGAACAGCCGCCAGTGGGTTTTCGAGTGTTTCTTCATCCGATTTGTCGGAATAACGGGTTTTATCCAACCATTCTTTTTCCGACCCCCAATAAATATCTTTTTCA
>JAFGGY010000065.1 GCA_016930365.1 Prolixibacteraceae bacterium
CCCAGATGGTGAAATTGGTAGACACGCCAGCTTGAGGGGCTGGTATCCGTTTAGGATGTGCAAGTTCGAGTCTTGTTCTGGGCACAGAAGATAACAAAGCCTATCTGTTTAGCAGTTAGGCTTTTGTGTTTAGTATCGGTTTATATAAAACACAAATGGGAACCAACCTTGTACGATTGATTCCCATTTCGCTTTAATGTTTTGCCATTAAAGTGTCAGGCTACGGTTCAAAACCGGCTTGTTGCCATTCGTGAGTTTGGCTTTCGGCCCGCGACCGTTCCATGCGCTTACTACGGCAGCATGTTCTGGTTGTCTGTTCGCTGCAACCGTTTGCTTTAGCTTTGAAGCTTCCACACGTTTTTTGCAACTAATAAGACGAAGCTCCGTATGTGTATATCCTGTTTCATAGTTGGTATGTTGCAGGCTGCCTTGTCTTTTTGCAAAGAGTTTGGCAATCAACTGAGCTGAGTCTTACGATTCAGTCATCGGTTGGGTGCATACGGTTCAGTCCTTGTTTTCCCCCGGTATGTTAACAGTCATTTTTTGCAAAAGCTGTAAGCCTGAACTAAATCGGGTCGTTTAATCTACCTTTTGGGTATGCTTAAACTTTTGACTTCTGCAAACGAATTTGCAGTTAAACATTTTGTCACTGTTGCATGATTCAATGTATCCGATTTTGTTTTCGGGACATCCGGTGTTTTTAACTCGGAACTGGCAATAAACGAAAGAACGAATTCTTTCAGGTATCGGCTTCGGCACGTTCAACAAGCAAACTTTCGTTAGGATGATTGGGATTAAAACATCAACTAAGTGTTTCTTTCCTTCTCCTTGTTTTCGGTGCGGTTTTTATCGCTCACCTGATATTTCAAATGTAAGGCTCTTTATCAATTTCGCAAATAAAACAGACTTTTTTGTATCAACTTGTTTTTAACCATGTTATCAACTTTCTTATTCAAAATGAGATTGACGGTTGATGCACGAAACGAAAAAGTCAACCCCAAGTTATAAACACCTGTTGATAACTTCAACTATCAGATATTAAGTGGTTAGAATTAGATATTAAGAAATATAGTGTGTATAAAAACGTCAATTTTTTGTTGGTAGCTTAAAAAAATGAGTTATAAACAGGATTTGGTTCGGTGAAAAGTGCCGAAAATACATTTCCGATATCGATTTTTGATTTCTTTTTTGCAGAATGCGTAAATTGCCGGCCTATGATACATCATCTGCAACATATTGCCGACCTGGTAAGAATTTTTCGATTAAAGGGAGTTCGGAAAATAGTTGTTTCGCCCGGATCGCGCAATGCACCGCTCATTCATGCTTTTGCATCCGATGGTTTTTTTGAACTGCACAGTATTGTTGACGAGCGCAGTGCTGCCTTTTATGGTTTGGGTATTTCGCTGAGTTGCAACAAACCGGTCGCTCTGTTGTGCACGTCGGGTAGTGCCGGACTGAATTATGCCCCGGCATTGGCCGAAGCTTACTACCGGCATGTGCCGCTTATTGCTGTTACAGCCGACAGACCACCACATTTGATTGGTCAGCAGGATAATCAAACCATCAGACAGGCCGGGATGTTTCGGAATTTTGTAAAACATGATGTGCATATTGAACTGTCAATTCAAAATGCCGGCGAGTTGAGCGATGTTCATGCCAATATTAATGAAGCCATCAATAGAGCTGTCGAGGGGGTTGCAGGACCTGTGCACTTGAATGTCCCGCTGGATGAGCCCTTGTATGTTGAATTGCCGCATGAATCAGAAAATATTGAAATTACAGAGCCTCGGGTTTTGCAAAACAGCGATTTTGAGGATTTAAAGAAGGCCTGGGCAAAAAGTCGTCGTTGCTTGGTAGTGGTTGGACAGCATGAGCCGGACGGTGAGCTTAATGTGGTGTTAAACCGAATAGCCGATAAGAATCAGGCTGTAGTTTTGGCCGAACCTTTATCGAACATCAAAGGGAAGAATGTTATTGCAGAGCTTGACCGCATCATGATGTGTGTGGAAGAGAACCCGTCGGTGCATTTTTACCCCGATTTGTTAATTTCGATGGGGGGGCATGTGCTGTCGAAACGACTGAAAAATTGGTTGTCCAAGTTGCAAATTTCACATTACCGAATATCGGAAGAGCCCGATGGCATTGATACTTATCGGAATTTAACCCGCAATGTTACCGGAGGTGTTTTGTCGGTAATAGCAGCGCTCGAAAGTATCGAGTATTCACATTTATCGGCATATTCAGAGATATGGAAACAAGAAAGTACAACGAACCACGATGTTCATAGCCACTTATTTAATCAAATACCATTTTCAGATTTGTTGGTTTTTAGCCAGCTGATAAAAGCTTTGCCAAAAGATGCAGTGCTGCATTTGGGAAACAGCAGTCCGGTGCGTTATGCCCAGCTATTCGATTTGCGAAAGTTTAGTGCAGTGTATGCCAACCGTGGCGTTTCGGGCATCGATGGTTGTGTTTCGACAGCCGTCGGATATGCATCACAAAGCAATCAATCCAATTATTTGCTGCTTGGCGATTTGTCGTTGATGTACGATTCGAACGGCTTGTGGAACCGTAGCTTTCCAAAGAATTTAAAAATCGTTGTGGTGAACAATGGCGGTGGTGGCATTTTTAGCTTGCTAAAGGAACCTGCATCGGTCAATGGTTTTAATCGGTTTGTCGAAGCATCAACTCCGGCACGTATCGTCTGTATTGCTAAAGCCTTTGAATTAAGCTATATGTATGCGGATAGTGCTTTGAAGCTGGAAAATCAACTTGATGAGTTTATAGATATGGCTAAACCTGTGCTTTTTGAGATTGATACCACCGGGCAGGATAATTCCAATGTATATTTTCAATATATTGATGCGATAAAACAGTATAAATAAGTGGAAACAAAAAGCCTACGGACGATGGTTCTTCCGCAGGCATTTTGTTTCATTATCTCATCTGTTTATTATTCTTCTGCTTCGGTTTGCTCTACTGTTTCCTGGGTAAAGTCGCGTTGCGCTTTTACTACATTTATTAAGTGCAAGAGCAGGTTTTTGGTTTCGGTAATAATTTTGAAATAGAGCATGGAGTTTCGTGTTGAAACATCTTTACTTTTAATTCGTTTGATTTGGTTTTTCTCAAGTTTTTTCAATAGCTCGAACAATTCGGCACGTTTTTTAATCAGTTCATCCAACTGATCAAATTTTTCTTCTTTCAAAATATGAAGGGCATGGTTGAAAAATTCACCCAAATCGTTTGCAAATTCATTGAAATCTTGAATTTGTTCTTTCTTGAACGGTTTGTGTTTGTTCTCGAAATGGGTATAAACCGGACTTACAATAAAGTTTAACGAGTGTGCCATTTCGCGCAGATAGTCAACCACCTGAACGTAGAAGTGGCCGGTATCAACCGAGTCTTGTTGTAATTTTGTAATGTTTTTATAAACGGTATCCTTAAGTTTTTTGGCTTTCTCGTTAAAATCTTCGGTTTCGCTCAAGGCATTTTTTAGTTGCTGGCGATCGTTTTCGAAGAATCCTTCGAAGCATAAGAAATAGGCTTTCGAGGTTGCGATAATGGCCTTAACGGTGTTTTTATTGCATTTTTCAAGAACAATGGCTGTATTGATATTTTGTTCGCTGCCTTCTTCGTCGATTTCTTTTTCGTGTGCCGAGCGTTTTCTGAACATTACCTGTGTGCGAATAATAATAAATAAGGCAATACCCACCATGGCAAATATGGCGTAGAATCCGCCCCAGATTAGAAGTTGGGCTACAATAAACGAAACGGTAAAAGCGATTAGTGCAGTTAAGAACCAGCCACCGACTACGGCAAACACACCCGAAATGCGGTAAACAGCCGAATCGCGCCCCCATGCTTTATCGGCCAGCGAAGTTCCCATAGCCACCATAAACGTTACATAGGTGGTCGATAATGGCAGTTTATATGATGTTCCTATTGAAATGAGAATGCTTGCTACAATGAGGTTCGAAGCTGCCCGTAGTTTGTCGAATGCCGGACGATCGGCTAACGGAATGGTATCGTTAACCGGTACAGGTTCAAATTGGCGTTCAATAGTTCTTGAAATATTTCTGGGTAAGTATTTGCGACTTGCTTCGGTAAGTTGTACGCTGCTTCGAACCAACATTCGCGAAAGAGCTGACGAGCCAAAACGTTCGCTGCCTTCGTTCTGACGTGAAAGATCAATGGAGGTTTTTACCACACTTTGGGCTTTTCGCGAGGTAATAAGCGTTACTACCATTACCAGACCGGCAATAAGCAGCATGAAGGTGGGCGTTTTTACCTTTCCCGATAACATTTCCATGGTAAAACCATCGGCAGCTGCACCCGATGAGACCCAAACCTTAAACGATTCGAACCCGGCCAGTGGTACGCCGATAAAGTTTACAAGGTCGTTGCCGGCAAAGGCCATGGCCAGAGCAAAAGTTCCTACCAAAACAATTATTTTCAGAATGTCGATTTTAAATAACCAGCGTAATAATTGTAGTAAAGCTGTCCAGATAATAAAACTGCCAACTAAAATGGTCATCATATTGTTTTTGATGTAGTCAACAGTGCTTTCAGACATGAACGTAGCGCCTTTTGCGCCTTTGATAATCATAAAATAGGTGATGGCAGCAATGGCGATACCTCCATATATGGAGCCAAAATATTTAAATCGTTTGTCGTATCTGAATGAAAAAAGTACACGCGTAATCCATTGTATCAGTGCGCCTACGGTGAAAGCAATTACAACAGAAATTAGTATTCCCGCAATAATCATCAGGGCTTTGTCGGAGTTAATGTAATCGCCCAGTACATTGGCCGTTTCGCCCATTGCTCTGATTTTAACTAAGGATACGGCAACTGCCGAGCCGAGTAACTCAAAAACAATGGAGACGGTTGTAGAAGTTGGCATTCCGAAGGTGTTAAACATGTCGAGCAGAATAACATCGGTAATCATTACAGCCAGGAAGATGATCATGATTTCGGAAAAAACGAACATTTCGGGGTGGAAAATTCCTTTACGGGCAACTTCCATCATGCCCCCCGAAAACGTAGCGCCAGCGACAACGCCAAGGCTTGCAACTGCAAAAATCATCCATTTGGGGGCTGCTTTTGAGCCAACTGCCGAGTTTAGAAAATTTACTGCATCGTTGCTGACACCAACAATTAAATCGGAAATGGCCAGCGCAAACAGCACGACTACCAGGATTAAATAAATCTCACTCATTGTTTAAATTTTTATAAAAAAATGCAAAATATTTTCTCTGTTTTTTTCGGCAGCCAAAATACGAGCATTTATTGCGATGTATATTTTGACTCCTTTAAAAAAATGTTAACTAAAGGTAAAGTTTGAAAGCCAACGTTTTTGCTTATATTTTCTGTTAATTTTGCGGTGGTAAAAGTTTCGTTGTACTTAAAATAAAATTAAAATGAAGTCATTGCGTCCACAGGTTATTGCATTTTGGCTGGCATTAGCAGTGTCGGCTCTCGTTTCGGCCATTGTTTTTGTATTTACCCATTATGTGATTGAGGTGTATTGGCATTATGTGCTGTTATTTGTAGTGTTGCTCGTGGTGATTTTTGTTGTATCGAGCTATTTTTTCATTAATGTAATCGATAATAGATTGAAGCCGATTTTTAAAGTTATACGCGACGTACCGGTTAAAGAAGTAAAAAAGGCCCGCGAATTGAGCCAACGTTTCCCGATGAATTACGACGTAAATGCCGAGGTGCGAAAGTGGGCAACCCATAAACAGGATGAAATTAAGCGGCTAAAAGAGTTGGAACGTTATCGGAAAGAATTTGTGGGTAATGTTTCGCATGAATTAAAAACACCCATTTTCAATATACAAGGTTACATATTGACTTTGATTGAGGGCGGAATAGACGACCCACGGATTAATCAGCTGTATTTAAAGCGTACTGTAAAAAGCATCGACCGGATGATTTCTATTGTTGAAGATTTGGAGTCGATTACCAAACTGGAATCGGGAGAACTTAAACTAAATATGGAGAATTTTAGTTTGAACCGCTTGGTCGAAGATGTTTTCGAAATAGAACACATGCTTGCCAAAGAGCGTAAAATTAAACTTCAATTAAACACAAAAACCGATAAGCCGGTTATGGTATATGCCGACAAAAAACGAATGATGGAAGTGGTAGGTAACCTGGTAATCAACGCTATAAAATATGGGAAAAAAGGCGGCTGGGTTAAAGTGAGTTTTTTCGATATGAACGAACAGGTAATGGTTGAAGTGAAAGACAATGGAATTGGTGTTGAAAAAGAACATTTGTCGCGGATATTTGAACGTTTTTACCGGGCCGATAAACATCGATCGCGCGAGCAGGGCGGTACCGGGCTGGGATTGGCAATAGTAAAGCATATTATCGAAGCGCACGACCAAACCATCGATGTGAAAAGTCAGCCCGATGTGGGTACGACCTTTAATTTTACTTTGCAAAAAGCTAAAGTTTAGATTTTTTTATTTAAGTTTAATGATGAATTAACCTCAGGTTTAGATTTCGAACGTAATTTAACAGCCGTTATAAAATAAATACTATGAGTGACGATAAAAAAATTCTTTTGGTAGATGACGAAGTTGATATTTTGGAGTTTATAAGCTATAATCTCGAAAAAGAAGGCTACCGGGTTTATACCGCCCAAAATGGTAAGGACGCCATTAAAATTGCCGAAAAGAAAATTCCCGATTTAATTATTTTGGATGTTATGATGCCCGAAATGGATGGTATTGTAACCTGCGAAGAACTGCGGAAAATCCCAAAACTCAAAAGTACGGTCATCGCCTTTTTAACGGCAAGAGGCGAAGATTATTCGCAAATTGCCGGTTTCGAAGCCGGAGCCGACGATTATATTACGAAACCCATTCGACCTAAAGTGCTCATCAGCCGGGTTAAAGCCTTGATTAAACGTTCGCAGTTTGCTGAAGAAAACGAAACGGTTACGAACGATAACCTCATTTCTATTGGCGAACTGGTAATCGATCGCGAAAGGTATCTGATAACTGTGAAAGACCAAGAAATGGTGCTGCCCCGTAAAGAGTTCGAGTTGTTGTCGTTACTTGCATCGAAGCCCGGTAAGGTTTTTACCCGCGAAGAAATTTATTCGTCGGTGTGGGGCGAGCAGGTTATTGTTGGCGACCGAACCATCGATGTGCATATCAGGAAGTTACGAGAAAAGATAGGCGACTTGCATATTAAAACGCTCAAAGGCATTGGCTATAAGTTTGTTGAATAGTTGCGTTTTAGCTTTTCTATGTCGTATTTATTCAAAATAACTTTACTTACTGCAATTATCTTCTTATTTTTGTTTATTCAACACAAGCGTTATTTAAATGAACTGATATGAAAACAAGAATACTAATTGCAGTTTTGATTTTTTTGGCAATGATTGGTTGTAGAAAAAAACCAGCCAATGATTACGAAGATTATAAAACCGTATCCAAAGATACTACAACGGTTGTGGCCGATACCCTTAATCAAAAGGTCGAGGCAAAAGAACCTGAAGTTAAAAAAGAAGTCGTTCCGGAGGTGAATATCGATCATCCTTATTTTATTGTTGTGGCCAGCTATACGGTTGAAGATTTTGCGTTGGCACAGAAAAAGGAACTTGAATCGCAAGGGCTAAAACCTGCAGTTATTATGACCGACAACGATGGTTGGTACAAACTGGCGGTGCAGTCGTTCGAATCGTATTCCGATGCTCGCCAGGCCTTGCCTGCATTGAAGGAAAAGCAAGGGATTTACAGCGACGCTGTAATCGTTTATAAAAAGTAGATTACCGAAAACATAAATACCGAACTTAGAGCAAACCCGGCATATACCTGTGCCGGGTTGTGTTTTTTTAGGTAAAGCCTTGCGCTGCATACAATACCCGAGATGATAATTGATGCAATGATGTAAGCATTGATATCGATGCCGTATTTCATGGCAACCGAAAGAAGCAAACCCACCAATCCGCCCATGCCTGATGCGTGCCCCGAGATTTTCCATTTCATGGTAATAAAAAACAGGGCGATAAGTATAAGACAAGTAGCCAGCATAAACATTTTAAAAACTCCCGGTATGGGCATTTTGCCTAACAGCTGTGCGCCTAACAAAATGCTGAATGCACTAAAGATATATGGTAACAGTCGTTCCCGGTGGTGCATCATGTTGTAGTTTATGCGTTTGCTTAGAGTCATAAGCATCACAAAAAACATTGGGAGTACAAAAGTGGAGATGAAAACAATACCCAGCAGTACATTACGTGCTTTATTGGGGTATAGCTCAACTCCGGGCATGTGAAAATAAACAACCATGAACCCAATGGTCGGTATCAGAAAAGGATTGAATACAAAAGAAAAAAGTTGTGCAGTATATTTTAAAAAGTTTTGAATCATTTAGTTGGTTTTTAAGCTGTATGTATTTTTTTCTTTCGTATTACAACGTTTTGCGCAGTCGTGCTACCTGGATGCCCAGTTGTTCGCGGTATTTTGCTACTGTGCGGCGTGCAATGGGAAAACCTTCGTTTTTTAAAAGCACTGCCAACTTTTCGTCGGTTACGGGTTTGTGTTTGTTTTCTTTTTCAATTATATTCTGAAGAATACGTTTGATACGCCGTGTAGAAACTTCTTCGCCCGATTCGTCCTGCATGCTTTCGCTGAAAAAGTATTTCAACGGGAAAATACCAAAATGCGTTTGAATGTATTTGCTGTTCGAAACCCTCGATATGGTTGAAATGTCGAGACCGGTTTCTTCTGCAATGTCTTTCAATATCATTGGTTTTAGCTTGGTTTCATCGCCTTCAATAAAATATTCTTTTTGGTATTCGAGAATAGCATTCATGGTAAGCAGCAGGGTTTGATGCCGTTGTTTAACAGCATCGATAAACCATTTGGCACTGTCGAGTTTTTGCTTTACAAAGGTTATGGCATCTTTTTGGTCTTTCGACTGATTTTTTTTGTTTTCGTTGTAAGCCTTCAGCATGTTTGCGTAGTGTGAACTAACCCTTAAGTCGGGAATGTTTCCACGGGTAAGGTACACCTGTAGTTCGCCTTCGATTATCTCGAGTGTAAAGTCGGGGATAATCACCTGGTTGTTGCGGCTGGCCGGGCTGCTGTGCGAGCTTCCCGGCTTGGGGTTAAGGTGCATTATATCTTCAATGGCATTACGCAAATCTTCTTCGTCGAGGTTAAGGCGCTGCATAATTTTATCGTAGTGTTTTTTCGAGAATTCGCTAAAATAGTTTTCGATAATCGATGTAGCATTTTCAACGGTTTCGGTTTGGAACTCGCGTCTTTTAAGTTGAATAAGAAGGCATTCGCGCAAATCCCGGGCTCCAATTCCAGGCGGATCGAGTTCCTGTACCACTTCGAGCATGCGTTCCATTTCCGCATCGCTCACTTCAATGTTCATCGAGAAAGCCAGATCGTCAACCATCGATTCGACATCGCGACGCAGATAGCCATCTTCGTCGATATTGCCAATTATGTATTCGGCTAACCTCTGTTCGTGTTCGTTTAAGCGAACCAGTCCAAGCTGCTCGCTGAGGTACTCGTGAAAAGTTGACCCAATGCTAAACGGGATGTCTTCTTTTTTGTCGTCTTTCGAATAATTGTTGGTTTTATACTTGTACGATGGTTCGTCGTTCAGATAATCTTCTATCGAAATATCGCTATCTTCTTTGGGTTCTTTGTCTTCTTCTTCCTGTTGTTCACCTTCGCGGTGATTTTCGTCAACTTCGAGTACCGGGTTTTCTTCCAGCTCGCGTTTTACACGCTGTTCGAGCTGTATTGCAGGTAGTTCGAGCAACTTAATCATTTGAATTTGTTGCGGCGATAACTTTTGCAATAGCTTTTGTTGTATGCTAAGATTTTGTCCGGCCATTCTAATTTTTCGTTTTAACGGTTTAAGGCTTTAAATTTATAAAAAAATCGTGCCATTTACGTATAAAAAGCATAAAAGAGGATGTTTTGTATCTGCTGAATCCGGCGGTATGGGCATTAAAAAAACCGGTTGTGAATTTCAATCAACCGGTTTTTGATATTGTGAATATAAAAAACTTCGGGTTTTAAAATTCGCAGTTTTTGGGTGTTCGTGGAAACGGAATTACGTCGCGAATGTTGGTCATGCCGGTAACAAAAGTTATAAGGCGTTCGAAACCAAGCCCAAAGCCGCTGTGTGGTACCGAACCAAAGCGGCGTGTGTCGAGATACCAGTCCATATCTTCGAGTGGAATGTTCATGGCTTTCATTTTTTCTACCAATACTTCGTAGCGCTCTTCGCGTTGCGAGCCACCAATAATTTCGCCTATTTGCGGAAACAGTACGTCCATCGCTGCCACTGTTTTTCCATCTTCGTTCACTTTCATGTAAAAGGCTTTAATATTGGCCGGGTAATCGATTAGGATTACCGGTTTTTTAAAGTGTTTCTCAACCAGATAGCGTTCGTGTTCGCTTTGTAAGTCGGTGCCAAACCCTTCAACCGGGTACTTGAATTTGCCTTTTTGCGCTGGTTTTGAGTTTTGCAGAATGTTGATGGCATCGGTGTAGGTGAGTCGTACAAATTCGTTTTCGGCCACGAATTTCAGTTTCTCGATGAGCTCCATTGAACGCTGGTCTTGTGGCTTGCTTTTTTCTTCCTGCTGCTGGCGTTGACTTAGGAATTTTAAGTCGGTTTGGCAATTTTCGAGCGCATAGTTAATGAGGTATTTCAGAAACTCTTCGGCCAAATCCATATTGTCGTTTAAATCGTAAAAAGCCATTTCGGGTTCTATCATCCAAAATTCGGCCAGATGGCGCGAGGTATTCGAGTTTTCGGCACGGAAAGTTGGGCCAAAGGTATATATTTTTGAAAGTGCCAGGGCTGCAAGTTCGCCTTCGAGTTGCCCCGATACGGTAAGGTTGGTTTTCTTTCCAAAAAAGTCTTCGCTGTAATCGATGCTGCCATCTTCGTTTCGTGGAGGGTTGTTCATGTCGAGGGTCGAAACCTGGAACATTTCGCCGGCACCTTCGGCATCCGACGAGGTGATGATGGGTGTGTGTATGTTGAAAAACCCTTTTTCGGTAAAGAATTTATGCACGGCAAAAATCATGGAATGCCGCACGCGGGCAATGGCGCTAAAGGTGTTGGTGCGGTAGCGCAGGTGGGCAATTTCGCGTAGAAATTCGAGGCTGTGGCGCTTGGGTTGCAGTGGGTACTTGTCGGGGTCGGCCTCGCCAATAACTTCGATTTGCTGAGCTATAAGTTCAACTTTTTGTTGCCCTTGTGATTCAACCAGTTCGCCTGTTACCGAAAGAGCCGCACCAGTATTAACTTTTCTCAGGATTTCGTTGCCAAAAATGTTTACATCGGCTACAATTTGCAGGTTGTCGAGCACCGTTCCATCGTTCAAGTTGATAAAATTCACGTTTTTGCTTTCGCGCTTTGTTCGTACCCAACCGTTAACCTTAACGATGCTTCCAAAACTATCCGAATGTAAAATTTCTTTGATTTCCTGCCGTTTCATATTCATTTAAGATTTAAAAAATTATGAGAGGCAAAGGTAAAATATTTTGTATAAATGAAGCTTCAATTTTTTTCAATGTTAAGTAGTTTAGAATCACTTAACGATTAGGTCGAATACTATGTTCTATTTAATACATTTTTGCTACCAGTCGCCTAATTTTGTTATTATTCGTACGTTAAATGAATTGTCCCAACCGCGTAAAGTTCTGTTCCCTGTCGCAAAGTCGTATGCCCAGGCTACAGTTCCGGCTCCGCCCGAAGATGACCAATACCATTCATCTTTCAGGTTAGGGATATGCGCTCTTTGCGTGTATAAAATCTCCAATTCATAAAATGAAGGAATATACCAAACACCATCTGCAAAATCAGTTAATCCAAAAAAGTTGAAACAAGCAGCTGGCACAAAACGTTCATCTCCCTGCGAGGCTTCTGCAAGTATTGTTGTGTTTTCGAGTCCTGAACCAAAGGCAGTTCTTGTGCCATAAACGGTATAGTTGTCGTTCATCCATTTCCATCCTGTTCTGCCAGTCATAGGACTTGAATCAAATTCATAACAAGCCAGGGCTTTGTTTCCTCGTTGGTTTGTCCAAAAAACAATGGCAGGTGTATTCCCCATGGTTGGATATGCGCGTTCGCCGAGGGTGTAAATTTTCTCCTCACTTAATGCAGTTGCAATATCAGCTGTCAGGCTGTGTTTCGAATTCTCGGCATAATTTGTACTGTCGGCATAAGCTGCAACTAAAGCATAGGGTACACTTAGAAGTTGTGTCGAAGTTTGAATTGTATAGTTTGGAACACGACTTAAATTATTAATGTCGATTTCAGTTTTTAGAAAACGTTCGCGGGTTCCGGTCCAGATAATTTCGGCGAAGTTGCCTGTAGATTCACCTTTTCCAATCATTAACGTAACCAGCCCATTTTCGTTGGTTTGAACATTATGTGTCTCGCTATACAAAACTACTTCAGGAAGTAAAGCTCCAAGTTGTGGTAAATAAATGCTAATTCGCATTCGAATGGGCTGATTGCAAATCAGTTCTCCTTCGGTGTTTCTGATAATGGCTTGGTAGCTAAAGGCATGCGGGGGTGTGTCTGATATTAATGTGATAGGAAGAATCATAAAGCAAATGATTCCGATTAGCCTTTTGAATTGTTTTTTAGCTTTCATTTTTTCATCAATTTTAGGGTGAGTGTTTTGCCATCCTCTCCTATGAGGTAAACGATGAAGCTGTTTTCATTGTATCGGGATAAGTTGATGATGCATTCTTTTTCATTGATTTGATCGCTGGACAAGAATTTTCCAATGTTGTTGTACAATTCGTATTTTGTAAACGATGGTGTGTTGGAAATATTCAGGTGTAGATAATCCGATACCGGGTTGGGATAGTAAAGAACTTCTTGTTTTTGGTTTGCTTCAAAATTAACAAGCGAAATGAAAATTTCGGTAGGTTGTTGAATGTCTGTTGAGATGATGCCATTGTCGGTATTAAAACATTCGTAGTTGATTTGGCCAATAGAGTAGGTTATTGGAGTATTGCTTTCTCCCCCACTAAGTACTACATCCTGTCCATAGCTGTAGAGTGCTGTTGACAAGGTGATTGTTAGGATGAAATATCTCAGCAACATGGCCTAAGGTATTACTTGATTGAACCGACACAATGCGGGTTTATTTTGTGTGGTTATGTACAGCAAGTTACAACTATTTGTTAGCCAATTTCAGTTTTGTGAAAAAAAAAGACTGTCGGGTTTCGACAGTCTTAATATTATATATAGGAATTATGTGTTTGGTATTAAAGCAATGCATCAATTTTTTGTGCTAAAACGGTTTTTGGAACAGCGCCAACTTGTTTGTCGGCTACTTCGCCATTTTTGAAAAACAGGATGGTTGGAATGTTTCGGATACCATATTTTGCAGGTATTGCCGGGTTGCTGTCAACATCCATTTTTGCGCAAATGGCTTTGCCGTCATACTCTTCGGCCAGCTCTTCTACTAATGGTCCAACCATACGGCAAGGGCCACACCACTCTGCCCAGAAATCGATTAAAACAGGCTTGTCTGATTGCAGAACAACCTCGTCGAAATTTGCATCATTAACTTCTATTGTCATAATTATTAAGATTTTATATTTTGTAATCGTTTAAAAAATGAACCGCAAATTTAATTGATTTTGAATAAAATCCCGTCTTTAGTTCTTAAATAATCTAAAAATTCATCTGCGGGGTCTACTTTAATATTTCTTGAAAACAAGTGTATGCTGGTTTTTGTTTCGGCATCCACGATATTAAATTCGAGTTGTGTATTTCCTTTATTGTGTTCGCACTGTTGATTTAGTTCTTCAACAAATTTTTCTGAAATAATGGGCAGCGGAATGTCCACTGCAATGGATTTAACTTTGTTTTTACGTACTTCGTTTAATAATTCGATGTTCGAAACTTTAAAATCGAGCATTTCGGGACCGTTGTCTTTTCGGCGAAACCGGGGTTGAACTTTTCCGCGTACCAACAAAAAAAGGCCTTTTCTACAGTATTTTCCGAAATTGACGAAGTCTTGTCCGAAGAAGAATATTTTCAAAGAGCCTTCGTAATCGGTAAGGGTCATATTGGCATACATATTTCCGTTTTTATTCATGCCTTCGAAAGCATCGGTTACCATGCCGGCTACAGTGAATTCTCTGTTTTTATAGGGTTCTAAGTCGTTATCAAGTTTCGACAAATCGATGTTTTTTGTGGTGAATGCATCGATTTCGAGTTTGTAATCGTCGAGTGGGTGTGCGGTAAGATACATCCCTATTAGGTTTTTCTCATGTTCGAGTTTTACTACGCTGGGCCATTCGTCGGCTGGTACCGGCTTTGGTTTTTGAATGTCGATGGCCTGTGCTCCTCCAAACAACGATTGCTGTGCCATATTGCGTTCGTTTTGAATAAGGTTTCCGTATCGCAATAGGTTTTCGATAAAGGTGAGTTCGTTTTTGTCGGGAATGAAGAATTGCGAACGGTTGCAGCCCGAGATCATATCGAAGCCGCCGGAGTAGGCGAGTGCCTCCCAGTTTTTCTTGCTAACGGTTTGCAGGTTTACCCGTTCGGCAAAGTCGTACATGTCGTTGAACAGTCCGTTCTTGTTGCGCTCTCTGATGATTTCGCTCACGGCTCCGTCGCCAACGCCTTTTACACCCGACATGCCAAAGCGAATTTCGCCATTTTTGTTTACCGTAAATTTATTGTACGATTCGTTTACGTCGGGTCCCAGTACTTTGATGCCCTGGTGGTAACATTCGTCCATAAACAGCGATATGCGTTCGATGTTCGATAAATTACGGCTCAGAACGGCTGCCATGTATTCGGCCGGGTAGTGTGCTTTGAGGTAGCCGGTTTGGAAAGCAATGTAGGCATAGCAAACCGAGTGCGATTTGTTGAATGCATATTGTGCAAAGGCCTCCCAGTCTTTCCATATTTTATCGACCAATTTATCGGGTTCGGCTTTCACCTCTTTGCAGCCTTCGATAAATTTTTCGTTTTTGAGGCATCCGTCTTTAAACAATACTTTTAGCTCTTCCATGAGCTTAAATTTCTTTTTGCCCATAGCTTTACGCAATGTGTCCGATTGTCCGCGGGTAAAGCCGCCCAGCGCCCTCGACTGGAGCATCACCTGTTCCTGGAATACGGTAATTCCGTAGGTTTCGCCCAGGTAGTCTTTCATGATGGGGTGGTCGTACTTTATTTCTTCGCGTCCGTGTTTGCGGTCAACATAGTTTGGAATGTATTCCATTGGACCCGGCCGATACAGGGCGTTCATGGCTACAAGGTCTTCGAAGCGGTTGGGCTGAAGCAATCGAAGCCATTTTTTCATTCCGGGCGATTCAAACTGGAAAATGGCCGTCGTGTCGCCTCGCGAGAACAGTTCGTAGGTTTCTTTGTCGTCCATCGGGAGGTTGTCAACATCTACATCGATGCCTTTCGACAATTTAATGTTGTCGAGGCATTCTTTAATGATGGATAGCGTTTTCAGCCCCAGGAAGTCCATTTTCAGCAGCCCGATTTCTTCAACAAAGCGCCCGTCGTACTGGGTGGTGTAGAGGTTTTCTTCTTTGGTGGGCATTACGGGCAGGTGTTCGTCGAGTGGGTCGCGCCCAATAAGTACGCCGCAGGCATGAACGCCGGTTTGGCGTATCGAGCCTTCGAGCGATTCGGCAAAACGTATGGTGTCGGCTACAAGGGTGTTACCCGATTTTTTTTCTTCGGCCAGTTGTGGATTTTCTTTATAAGCTTTTACCAGGGTCATTTTTGGTGCTTCGGGTACCATTTTGGCCAGGCGGTCGGCTTCGGGCAGGGGTAATTGCAGTACGCGAGCTACATCGCGAATGGCCAGTTTGGCTGCCATGGTTCCAAAGGTGCAAATGTGAGCTACTTTATCCTGTCCGTATTTTTTGGTTACCCAGTCGAGCACCTGCTGGCGTCCGTCATCGTCGAAGTCGATATCAATATCAGGCATTGAAATACGGTCGGGATTAAGAAAACGCTCGAACAGAAGGTCGTATTTAATGGGATCGACGTTGGTGATTTTAATACAGTAGGCAACAGCCGAACCGGCAGCCGAACCACGCCCGGGTCCAACAATTACGCCCATGTCGCGTGCCGCTTGTATAAAGTCGGCAACAATAAGGAAGTAACCTGGAAATCCCATCTGTTTTATGGTGTTCAGCTCGAAGTCGATGCGCTCTTTGTTTTCGTCAAAATTATCGGGATAGCGCTCTTTTGCCCCTTCGTAAACCAGGTGTTCCAGGTAATCGGATTCAAATTTTATACGAAGGGCTTTTTCGTAGCCTCCCATGCGGTCGTAGTTTTCGAATTCGCTTTTTAGTTTTTCTTCGGGGTATTTGGCCAGGTAGTCTTCCCATTTTCCAAACTCGGTGGGTATAGGAAATTCGGGCATAATAGGTGCCGAATCGAGGTCGAAAACTTCAACCTTATCGGCAATTTCCTGTGTGTTTTGAATTGCTTCGGGCACATCGGCAAACAGTTGGTTCATTTCGGCGGTTGATTTGAACCACTCCTGCTTGGTGTAGCGCATTCGGTTTTCTTCGTCGTAGTTTTTACCGGTGTTGAGGCAAATCAGAATGTCGTGTGCGTCGGCATCTTCCTGATTGGTGAAATGTACATCGTTCGCTGCAATGAGCTTGACGTTGAGTTTTTTAGCCAAATCGATGATTACTTCATTCACTTTTACCTGGTTTTCGTAAACTTCTTCGCGTTCCTTTAGGCTTTCGGCCGGGTGGCGTTGCAGTTCAAGGTAGAAATCGTCGGCAAAAATGCTTTTAAACCAGTTGATGGCTTCGATAGCGCCATCGATATCGCCGGCCATAATCTTTTGTGGTACTTCGCCTCCCAAGCAAGCCGAGGTAACAATGATACCCTCGTGGTATTTTTCCAAAATCGAACGGTCGATTCGTGGTTTGTAATAAAAACCTTCGGTGTTGGCCAACGATACCATTTTTAATAGATTGCGATAGCCTTTGGGGTTTTTGGCCAGCATAATAAGGTGGTAGCCCGAGCGGTCTTCTTTCGATGTTTTGTTTTCGATGCCGCGTGCTGCTACATAGGTTTCGCAACCAATTATGGGCTTTACTTTAAACCATTCGTTCATGGATACCGATGAGTCGCCATATTTGTCGGAACGGCAGGTATTCCAAAATTCTTTTACGCCAAACATATTGCCGTGGTCGGTAAGTGCAAGTGCTTTCATTCCGTCGGATACGGCTTTGTCAACCAACGATTTAATACTGGCCTGGCCATCGAGAATCGAGTATTGTGAGTGTACGTGTAAGTGAGTAAATGGTATCATTTTTTCAACTTGTTTTGTCTGGTAAAAATACCAAATTATACGGGATTGGCATTTTGCTTATGTAAAGTGAAGGCCGTTGTGTGTACTCAAATAAATTGCTATTTTAGAACAAACAGGTGTTTAGGAGGGTTTGAAAAAGTTATTAACAATTTCCAAAGTTTTCTTATCCCAAGTTTTATTAACTTTGTCCGCTATAATTTTTATTCAGTTGTTATGGAAAACCAGTTGTTGATTTACAATACGTTAAGCCGAAAAAAGGAAGTTTTTAAGTCCATAATTCCAGGTCATGTGGGCATGTATGTTTGTGGCCCAACGGTTTATGGGCATGCTCACCTTGGTCATTCCCGTCCGGCTATTACTTTCGATTTGGTGTATCGTTACCTGATGCATCTTGGATACAAGGTTCGTTACGTACGCAACATTACCGATGTGGGGCACCTGGTGGCCGATGCAGACGAGGGAGAAGATAAAATTGGTCAGAAAGCACGGGTTGAAAAGCTGGAGCCCATGGAGGTGGTGCAAACTTACACCAATAGCTATCGCCGTAATATGAAGCAACTTAACGTGTTACCGCCCAGTATTGAACCAACGGCTACCGGACACATTATTGAGCAAATTGAACTGGCCAAAAAACTACTTGAAAAGGGGTATGCATACGAAAGTAAGGGTTCGGTGTATTTCGATGTGGAAAAGTATTCCAACAACTTTGAATATGGTAAGCTATCGGGACGAAAAATTGAAGACTTGCAGGCCAATACGCGTACTCTTGAACGACAGGATGAAAAACGTTCGAGCCTCGATTTTGCGATATGGAAAAAAGCGCAGCCTGAGCATATTATGCGTTGGCCTTCGCCGTGGGGTGAAGGTTTTCCGGGATGGCATACCGAGTGTATTGCAATGAGTACTAAATATTTGGGTGAACAGTTCGATATTCATGGCGGTGGTATGGATTTAATGTTTCCGCACCACGAGGCCGAAGTGGCACAAAGTTGTGCAACGTTGGGTCACGATAGCGTAAACTACTGGATGCACAACAATATGATTACCATAAATGGTCAGAAAATGGGAAAATCGCTGGGGAATTTTATTATTCTCGATGATTTTTTTGAGGGAAATCATCCCTTACTTGAGCGGGCATACAGCCCCATGGCCATTCGCTTTTTTATATTGCAGGCGCATTATCGCAGTACGGTTGATTTTTCGAATGAGGCTCTGCAGGCGGCTGAAAAAGGTTTTGAACGCTTAATGAAAGCGGTCGCCCTGCTTGATGAAATTCATGCTTCAGAAACAACAACTCTTGATGTTGATGCGCTTGAAGCTGAATGTTATGCTGCGATGAACGATGATTTCAACAGTCCTGTTGTTATTGCGAACCTGTTTGACGGGGTGCGTATGATTAACTCGTTGAACGATGGAAAAGCCCGTATAGATGAACCTGGATTGGCGAAGCTGAAAAAGGTATTCAATGATTTTGTTTTCGATATTTTGGGCCTGCGTAACGATGAAAAAGAGGCGTCGGGTTCAGATGAGGTTTTAGTCAAAGTGGTTGATTTGTTGCTGAATACACGTATGGAAGCCAAGGCTGCAAAAAATTGGGCCTTGTCCGACAAAATCCGCGATGAGCTTGCAAAGCTGGGTTTCGAAGTAAAAGATAAGAAAGACGGATTTGAGTGGGTCTTAAAAAAGTAAACAAAAGCTCTAAATTTCAACAGTACGTTAGATTTTAGACATGAGATATGAGACTTTGTTCGTAACAAATTAAATATTAGCAACTTATATGATTAAATCAGCAAAGCGCAAGTATCTCATTATCAGCAACTTTAAAAAATGATGACGAGCTATTGAATTTATCTTCCCCTCTATTGTAACAACAAATTATTGAGTGATTTACGATGCTGCCCCGTGTTGAGCAGCTTGAAACCTGAAACCCCTGTGAAATATGCTCCTATCGTCGAATTTCACGGGGTAAACCTGATATTTTAGAACAACGCTTCGATATTCTCCATCGGGGTGCCCGGTGGAATGTCGCAACCCGACGATAAGATGAAATTGTTGTACTGGGCTGTCTCATTGCGTAGGTTTTTTACAGCTGTTTTTATGCTTTCGGGCGAGCCGTTTTTAATCAGGTTGGCTGGGTCGAGGTTGCCAAAAACCAACACATCGGCCGGTACTTGCGATAAAATGTCTTTCATGTTTACCGCATTGCCAAAATGTAAAGCCGCTGCACCTGTTCCAAGCATCGATTTTACCAGGGTTTCGGTATTGCCGCAATTGTGAAGCATAAGCATAAATGAATCGTCCTGAATTTCATTAACAATTTTCCGGATGTATTGCGACGAAAACTCCTCGCACTGGCTTTCGTCGAGCAGTCCGGCAGCCGGTTCGGCCATAATTACACCATCAACACCGGTGGCTTTCAATTTTTTCAGATAGTTTGTGATGAATCGTGTTGATATTTCAACCAGTTTGTTTACCTCGTCGGGGTACATGAGTAGCCCCATCATTATTTCGGTAATGTCGAGCAGACGGCCGGCCAGCGAAAAGGGGCCAATGCAGCCCGAGAAAACAGGTTTGCCAAAATTAGCAACAGCTGCAAGTTCAGCGGCTTTTATAAACTCGTTGATGCGCGGGGTGTTGGCTTGAGGTACGGCAAGCGTGGCTATTTGGTCGTAGCTGTTAATAACTCTCCCGGTAATGGTGGGTACCTCGTCGTTCGAAAATTTAACCGATGCACCAAAAGCTTCGGCTTCGAGCGATAAGTCCATGCTCATGGGCAGTGCGGGCATTTTTGGAAATTGTTTGTTCAGGGCTTTCATGCATTCAAATTGCACCTCGCCCGAATGGGTGGCCTCATTAATGCTGTGTCCTGTGATTTGTAGCCCCGGGTAGGTAACTATCGGGAAAAAAATCTTTTCTCGTTGGTTTTTTAAGTCGTTCGACCATTTATTTATATTCATTATTGATTCTTTATATTCTTGAGGCGAATTGTATCGTATAGGTTTACTCTTGTTTATCCAAATATACTCATTACATCATCTTTGCTTAACTTTTTCATGAAGTTCTCGTCGGTTTGTATAATGCTGTTCGATACGGCTTTTTTATCGCCCTGGTATTCCATTATTTTTTCTTCGATGGTATCCTTACAAATCATGCGGTAGGCAAACACTTTTTTATCCTGCCCAATACGGTAGCAGCGGTCGATGGCTTGTTCTTCAACTGCCGGATTCCACCACGGGTCAACAATATAAACATAGTCGGCAGCTGTAAGATTAATGCCGGTTCCACCTGCTTTAAGGCTGATTAAGAAAACGCGGCAGTTGTTGTCTTCCTGGAAGCGGGTTACGCTTTCTTTTCGTTGTTTTTGGGTGCATTGTCCATCGAGGTATTCGTAGTCGATGCCCAGTTTACCTATTTCGGTTTTAATAAGCGACAGCATTTTTACAAATTGAGAGAAAACTACAATTTTATGATTGGCTGTTTTGTTGGTGATGTGCCTTGTGAGCTCTTTAATTTTTATCGAATCGCTTCCGTAGCCTTCGTTGTCGGAGAGCATAGCGGGCGAATCGCATATTTGCCGAAGTTTGGTAAGCCCTTCGAGAATATGGATTTTGGAGCGTTCAAGACCGTTTTCTTCAATTTTATCGAGCAACTGGTTGCGAATTTCGTTTCGGTAAGCATCATACACTTTACGTTGTTCGTCGTCCATGGTGCAATAAATAATATCTTCGGTTTTGGGCGGCAGTTCGGTTGCAACCTGTTCTTTGGTGCGTCGAAGAACAAAGGGAGCCACCATTTTTTGCAGTTCGGCAGCGCGTTTTTGGTCTCCGTCGCGGTCGATGGGCAATGCAAAGTCTTCGCGAAACTGTTTGTTGCTGCCAAGCATTCCGGGATTAACGAAGCTCATTTGCGCATACAGGTCGAAGGTGCCGTTTTCGATGGGGGTGCCTGTCATGGCCAGCCGATTGTTGGCTTTTAAAACTTTAATGGCTTTGTAACGCTTCGATGCCGGGTTTTTAATGGCCTGCGATTCGTCGAGAATAATGTAGTTGTATTTTACTTCTTTCAGAAAACTGATGTCGTTGATTATTAGTCCGTAAGTGGTGATAATCAGATTGTAATCGTTAAAATGTTTGGTGTCTTTTGTGCGGTCGGAACCGTAATGAAACAGGGTTTTAAGCGATGGGCAGAATTTTTTTATTTCGTTTTGCCAGTTGAAAATCAGGGTGGTGGGTACTACAACCAGCGAGGGAGCTTGTTTCTTTTTTGATATTTGTTTCAGAAAGGTAATGGCTTGCAATGTTTTTCCCAGTCCCATGTCGTCGGCCAGTATGCCGCCCCACTTAAATTCGTGTAAAAAGTTGAGCCAGTTTAGCCCCTCTTTTTGGTAATGTCGCAGGGTGCCGTTAATTCCGGCCGGCAATTTCACCTTTTTTATTTCGGTAAACGATTGCAGTTGGCGTGTTTTTTCAGCCAGTTCCTGAAGTACTTCCTCGTCTTTTATGTTGTCGAAAAGTTCGTCGATGAGTGGAAATTTGGTTTTTGAGATACGAATTTTTCCTTCTTTTATTTCGCCGGCACGCAGGTAGCGTTCAAATTTGGTAAGCCACTCTTGTGGAAGTAAACCGATGGAGCCGTCGGCCAATTTGATGAACTTTTCTTTTTTGATGAGCGATTTTCGAACATCGGTAAGCAAAACTTTATTGTCGCCAAATGCAATGTCAACCTCGGCTTCGAACCAGTCGCGTCCCGAGCGCAGATTGGTGCTTATCGATGCCTGGTTGGTATTATAACGGAAATTTTTTAACTCGTTGAGGCCAAATACTTCGATTTGGGCTTCTTGTAATTTGGCAAAGGCATCGAAAAACCAAAAATTGTCAATCATTTGCTGTGCCTTCAGATTGTAGAATTCGTACGGAAATTGCTTCTGGAAATGAGGATGCAGTGTTCTGAAAAAGTTTTCAAATTCATCTTCGTAAGCGGTATCGCGTATTTGCTGATGGATGGTTTTCCCGTTGATTTTAAGCGGAGTACCCTTCTTTAGAATTTCAATTTCGATGTTGTCCTGGTATTCTACAACCGGCTTAAACATTACAAAATTTCCTTCGCCGCTGATGTATATTTTTCGACTGCTGGGTTTTAATTTCATTGTGCTGATTTCAAAATTTTCGATTTCATCAAACTTAACTTCAATGTTTTCGGCTTTGGGTAAAACAATTTCTTTCAAAAAGGTACTGGTGTGTTCTTTTACAATTTTAAGCGTTTGTGGGTGTTGAATGCTTTTCAGTACTTCAACACTTTGGTGTTCGTTCTCGAAGGCATAAATGCTTCCACTATGCGTGCAAAACATAAAATTGAAAATATTGTGTAGATTTTTATGGGGAATCAGTTCAATGCGATTCACCTCGATACGCGGATGTAATTCGGTGAAAAACTCGTTTTGTATAACACGGTTGAAAAACTTCGCACGATGTTTCGAAAGGGTAATGTTGATGATGTCTGACTTTCGTAATTTGTTGTTGTATAGCTCATAAGCTGAACCTGTATATAAAAACAGGTAGGGCTGTTCCGACAAAAGCTGAATGATTTCGTTTATGTGCTGATGGTAAAAGTGGCTGCGTTCGCGGGTTTCATATAGTTCGGGGTAATCGTCGTTTGTGATTTTCTTTTGGGTAAGTATGCGGCTTATATTTTTTTCGCGTATTTTTTTGCAACGTGAAATTAGTTTTTCGTCTGTTTCGCTTTCAGTAACGGGGGTTCGATTCTCTTCGTTATAAAGCTTGAAGTTCGAAATGATTGCTGTTTCAGCTTTGTTTAGTTTGCCGGTAATTGGAAGTATTTCAAAGCTGTTGAAGTCATTGTTCATAATTATATACCCAATTGCGAATTTGCTCGTTTTTTTTACGTTTTCAGTGGGTTGTTCAGCAAAATCGGGCTTTACAACATGTGGTAGTTTGTTGTGGTCGGGTATATGCTCGGCTATTGAATCTTTCAGGAAAACATCTTTTACCGGCATGAGTCCGAAAAATTCATCGGGCATAACCGGGTAGAAATTGTTTTTTTCAATTACGAAGTGTACAAAATCATCGGGCGACACTTTGCCCGTCATACCATAATTTTCAACGATATCTTCCTTTAGTTTTTTTAGCCTGTCGGGCATAATGATGAGGGGGAAGTACTGTATGCGGCTTAAGGTGTGTATGGTCAGCAATTGATGATTGCAGAAGTCTTTTTGGTTTTGCTTGCAGTTGCATGAAAATTCAATATTGCCATTTTTTTGTGTAGCTATTACCTGGTAGTTATTCCTGGTCCAGTAACCTGTAAAAACGTTGGCTTTTAGTTGGTTTTTACTAAATGATATGAATTCCACGTGCATGTCGGACAGGTAGGCAGGCATAATGCCTCGCTCGCGAAGGAGATTGTCTGCAAATTTATCATCAAAATCATCAGCCTGAATCGTTTTCGATAAATTGCCGGGGGTTGGTAATAAGGTTGTTTTACCGAATTCGTGCTGGTCGAAATGAATTAGTGCAGCTACCTGGTGTTTGCAAATTCCCATGCCCGAGTACGGGCACGTGCATCTTGTTCCAATTTTGTTGTCGTTATCGATGGTTACAGTGGTGTCGTAAACTTCGTTGTTTCCTAAAATATTGTATTCAATGGTGAGTGGGTTGTCGGATAGCTTACCACTGCCAATAATGTGATTATTATTGTAGTAGTTGATCCCCCGGGTAAAACTTATCGGTATGGAAAAATTGAGACAGTAGTCCCTGATATATTTATTGTTGAATTGTTGCATACACCTTTTTTTTATAGCTGGTAAAAATAGAATAATGAATCGGACTAATAAAAATTTTCGCCTATTACGAAAATAATCGTACATATATTTGTTGATACGAAAAAAGTCGTATATATTTGTACGAAAATAATCGTAGTTAAAATGAAACAGAAAAAAGCAACACCAACAGCCTCGGAGCTTGAAATTCTGAATGTTTTGTGGGAAAATGGGCCTTCGACAGTAAAAGTGGTTCATAACGTATTGTCGGAGACAAAAGGTGTGGGCTATACCACCACGTTAAAAATTATGCAAAACATGCACGAAAAGGGTTTTTTGTCGCGAAAACCCGAGGGGCGTAGCCATATTTACCATGCCGCGTACGAACAGGAAGAGACTCGTGGGCGATTGCTCGACCGTTTTCTGGAATCGACCTTCTCGGGTTCGGCGTCGAGCCTGGTGATGCAGTTGCTTGGCAATAAAAAAACCAGCCAAAAAGAGCTGGATGAAATTAAGCGAATTATCGACAAAATGGATAAAAATAGTTAGCTATGAATGCGTTGTTTAACCTTTTTTCGCCCCAGTTTATCGAAGCTTTTGGATGGACGGTTGTTCACTCGTTGTGGCAGGCTGTTGTGATTGCAGGAGCGGTTGTGGTGGTGTTCTCGTTTTTGCATCGTAACAGCGCTCAGGTGAAATATCTTATCGGCTATTCCGGATTGCTGTTGTTGCTGGGTTGGAGTGTGCTCACTTTTGTAAATGCTTACGAATATGCTGCCGAAAAACAAACGCTGAAACAAAATCTTACAAGTTCTCCGGGGTATGCCCGTGTTTATCTCGAAGAGCAACTGTTGCAAAAAGTTTCGGACGATGCCATCGAAGGGCGTTCGCTTAATTTTGAGATGGTTAAACTACGAAGCTTTTTTCAACGCAACTTTAACTATGTGGTGCTGTTTTGGATGGTCGGTTTCTTTTTTCTTGTTTTTCGAATGGCCGGCGGTTTGCTTTACAACCATAAATTGCGGACAAAGCGTTTGGTTGCTGTTGACGATAAATGGTTGGATTTAATTAACGAATACGCTTCGAGGCTAAAGTTGAAACAAAAGGTTGAAGCATTTTTCTCGCCACTGGTAAAAAGTCCGCTGGTTTTTGGCGTGTTTAAACCAGTAATATTGTTCCCGGTGGCTGCCTTTACGGGGCTATCGGTTAAAGATGTGGAAGCGATTTTTGCCCACGAACTGGCTCACATC
>JAFGGY010000066.1 GCA_016930365.1 Prolixibacteraceae bacterium
AATAATGACTTAAATATACTAATAATCAGGAAGATATACTAATAATTAAACGTATTCTATTTTAGTAAAGTAGAAATAAATGTTATTTTTTACTATTGCGTTAATGTTTCTTAATATATTGATAATAAGTTTGTTGTGTGGCTTAGTCTAAATTGATAGCAAATTGCACAACAAATAAGTCTATTATCTAATGTCAATAATCTAACGAATTGTTGATTCTTCAAATTCGATTTTTATCATGGCAAAAACAGCGTAGTTAATCATGTCGAGGTAATTGGCTTCTATGCCTTCCGAAACGAGTGTTTTGCCGGCATTGTCTTCAATTTGTTTGGTGCGTTTCAGCTTCATTAAAATCAGGTCGGTGTACGAGCTGATACGCATGTTGCGCCATGCTTCGCCATAGTCGTGGTTTTTACGCATCATCAGGTCTTTAGCCATTTTGAGGTTCGCCATAAATTTCGAAATCGTTTCTTCGGGGGTGAGGTCTTCGGTTTCCGAAGGCCCCAGTTCAAGCTGTATCAAAGCCATTGAGCAATAGTTGATGATGCCGATGAATTCAGAGCGAATATCGTCGTCAACCTGTTGTTTCCCTTTGTCTTCGATGCTGCGTATGCGCTGTGCTTTGATGTAAATTTGGTCGGTTACCGATCTGGGTCGAAGTATGCGCCAGGCAATGCCGTAATCTTTCATCTTTTTCTCGAAAATATCGCGGCAAATCGCTGTAATCTGGTCGTATTGTTGATTTGTTTTGTCCATTTTTGCTTGATTTTAGCCAATAAAAGTAGAAAAATTTGGGAACATTGAAATTGAAATATTGTAGATTTGTGAAACGGTTCATATTCCCGTAAAATATCAAAAACAGAACGACATAGCTGGTACATAATGATAATCAACACGTCAGATAAAAAATTCTTTCAGAAAAAGTCGTTAATTAATTACAACGGCAGCCTTTACGATTTAAGTATCCCACGGGTAATGGGTATTCTCAATGTAACACCCGATTCGTTTTACGATGGTGGCCGATACAGTCATGTTGGTCAGGCTGTTGAGCGTGTTGGGCAAATGCTTAACGAAGGGGCTGATATAATCGATGTGGGAGCTTGCTCGACCCGTCCCGGAGCTGCGGTGCCCGATGCCGGTGATGAGCTAAACCGACTGCTTCCTGTTATTGCCGAAATTAAGAGGCAATACCCCGATGCCATTCTTTCGGTCGATACTTTCAGAGCTTCGGTGGTCGATGCGCTGGTCGGTAAATTCGGATGTTTGATTGTCAACGATATTTCGTCAGGGGGCATCGATAGCGAAATGTTTCGTACCGTGGCCAGCCTAAACGTGCCGTATATCTTAATGCACATGCGCGGCACACCCGAAACCATGCAGAACAACACCAGCTACAAAAATGTTACAAAAGAAGTTGTTAAGGAGCTAAGTGCTAATCTCGATAAGCTTTACTCGCTGGGGCTTAACGACGTAATTATCGACCCCGGTTTTGGCTTTGCAAAAACCATCGACCAAAATTACGAGCTGTTTAAACACCTCGATGCTTTTCGGTTTTTTGAAATACCTTTGTTGGTAGGCGTTTCGCGAAAATCGATGTTGTATAAGTTTTTGGGAGGTACACCCGCCGATGCCCTAAATGCCACTACGGTGTTAAATACGCTTGCACTACAGGCGGGTGCTAATATTTTGCGCGTTCACGATGTTAAGCCAGCTGTCGAGGCTGTGGCTATTGTTCATAAATTAAAAGAATTTGCCCAATGATAAATGCCTTTATTACCATGCGGTTTTTGGATGTAATTGATATTGTTCTGGTTGCATTTTTAATATATAAGCTATACCAGGCCATTAAAGGAACCGCTGCGTTCAATATCTTTTTAGGAATTTTTATCTTCTATGTTTCGTGGGTGGTAATACAAGGGCTGAATATGGAGTTGATGGGTAAAATTCTAGGGCAGGTTATGGCTGCCGGAGTATTAGCGCTGATCGTGGTTTTCCATCCAGAAATCAGGAAAATGTTTTTGCTGTTAGGTACCCGTTATCGTTTGCTGAACGTGGGCTTGTCGTTCGATAATTTTTTCTCGCGCGATCAGCAATCGATGAAGGGCGAACAAATAAAAAAAATTGTATCGGCCTGCGAATCGATGAGTAAAACCAAAACCGGAGCACTGATTGTTCTTACCAATAAAGCCGAATTGAAAGAGTTTATCGAAACCGGCGAAGAAATCAACGCTGAGGTGTCGGCACCCTTAATCGAATCTATATTTTTCAAAAATTCGCCCTTGCACGATGGGGCAATGGTGGTGCAGGGCGGTGTAATTAAAGCGGCACGTTGCGTTTTGCCGGTTACCAACCGAAAATTAAAAAACAAACAACTCGGGCTTCGGCATCGGGCTGCCGTTGGAATGAGCCAGGCAACCGACGCGGCTATAATTATTGTGTCGGAAGAAACCGGTAAAATCTCGTTTGCTTTCGACGGTCAACTGAAAGAAAATGTGAAACCCATTGAACTGCCACAGCTCATTGATGGTATTCATGCTTAATTTTATTTTTATGGATGTATTTGGCGAATTTGGACAAAAGATTATACTGGAGCTGGGCAGCTTTAAGCTAACTTTTAGCCAGGCATTTATTCTTGTAACGGGCTTAAT
>JAFGGY010000067.1 GCA_016930365.1 Prolixibacteraceae bacterium
AATGAATTCGAACCAAGTTATCAATACGTTGCGTTCGGGAAACCAAACTCCGGTCGATTTGACGTTCAACAACGTTCGTTTCAGAACAGAATTGGCAGGCAGAGTGGCTTCGTACATCGAAGCCGACTCTGTTTCGGTACTTACTCTTCTGGACGATGCCCAACTTGCTGCAAAATATGGCTTTACGTACCAAACTTTTCCTGCAATGTTCATTCCAAACACGTACCAGATTTATTGGACCACCACTCCAGAAAAATTTATTGAACGAATGCACAGCGAATACGAGACCTATTGGAACGAAAACAGAAAAAAAAAAGCAGAACAACTTGGTTTAACGCCAGTTGAAATAGCAGTATTGGCTTCAATCGTTCAAGAAGAGACTGCTAAAAACGACGAAAAACCTCGGGTGGCAGGCGTTTATATAAACCGAATCAAAAAAGGGATGCCCCTACAAGCCGATCCAACAGTTAAATATGCTCTGGGCGATTTTTCAATTCGAAGAGTGACGCGCGCCATGCTTGCAACCGATTCTCCTTACAACACCTATAAATATGCGGGATTACCTCCTGGCCCAATTTGCTTCCCTGAAATCACGTCACTCAATTCTGTTTTAAACTACGAAGAACACAAATATTTATATTTCTGCGCAAAAGAAAACTTTTCGGGCTACCACAATTTTGCTACAAACCTAGCCGAACATAACCGAAATGCCAGCCGCTACCAACAAGCATTGAATCGACTTAAAATTTGGCGCTAAAAAAAGCGACCTGCTTCGCAAATCGCCTATTAATATTCTTATTATAAAAAGATTAGTAAACGTTCATCTCATTATTTCAACTTAAAGTAAACAGGAAAGTGATCGCTAATTCCTCCGAAATAACTTCGTCCATACGTTCTATTGGGCGAAACTTCACCGTTGTTATTTACAAATTCCATAAAAGGCATCCTAAACACATGACCATCGTCTAGAGATGTTTTCACACCTGTAGATTTAGTCAACAAATGGCCCGAAACAATCAAGTTATCAATCATATCCCAACTTCCACGATAGCTATAAGAACCTTCGTTACGGTCATATTCATCGTACATCAAGTTCACCAATTGAGTTGCTTCGGGGGTTTTGTTGTTGGGTACAGCACCTAAAACCTGTGCAACGCTCGAATCTCCAGGAGCATCGTTCAAATCACCCATAATAATGATATTGGGCTCGGCTTCGGTTTCCAAAATCCGATTAACCCGATCTCGTAAGACTTGTGCAGCCAAAGCTCGCTTCGACGCCGAAACTTCAGCTCCTTCGCGTCTCGATGGCCAATGATTCACAAACACATGAAAGATTTCATCTTTCATCATTCCTCGAACGTAAACAATCTCACGTGTTTTAAAATTCGGATCATCGGGATTTTCAACTTTCAAGAACTCAGAATCTACCAACTTAAAACGACTCGAGTCGAACATCAAAGCACAATCAATGCTGCGCATATCGGGACCTTCATTCCAAATTACCTGATAATTTGCGGGTTTTAATCGTTTTGTATGTGCCAAATCTGAAACAACCAAATTGTTCTCAATTTCGCACAAACCAACTAAAACTGGTAATTTGATTGAATCGATTGAATAGATTACCCGAGCCAAATCATCAATTTTCTTTGAATATTTAGCAGAATTCCATTCTTTTTCGGAACTCGGCAAGAAATCTTCATCAATTTTATTCGGATCATCAATGGTGTCGAAAAGATTTTCAACATTATAAAACGCTACAGTATAAACACTTTTATTGTTGCGACTGGAAAAGCACGATGAAAGGGCTACTAGTAAAACCCCTATTGCAATCCACGATAAAAAACGAATTTTCATTGTTTTCAAATATTAGTAAGTCGATGTAATGTTTTAACAGAACTTCAAAAATAATTTTAAAATGCCAATATACCTGCCCCAATGGAAGTTTTAATGTATTTTTAACCGCACAAAAAAAGGTTAATACAAATGATTTCGATTGATCAACTTGAAGTTTTGCTACGTACGGCACCTCAGTATCTTTTATTCGGTGGCGTTTCGCTGTACATTTTTGCTTGGGTTAACAAAAACATCAAAATGGCCTTGTGGGCCGATGCGATAATGGTACTAACTGGATTACTAGCAATTGCAGTAATAATTAGCGGAGTTATCCCCTCGCCCGATGCGCCGGGTATGGTGGAAGCCCATATTAAAGCTATAATCCGAATCCTAACACTCCTATGCATTATTGGTGTTTTAGGCATTGGAAACCTGCTGGTTAAATTGATATGGAAAAAGAAAACCCAAATATTGTCGGCTGTAATATTCGGCCTTGCGCTAATCGTTTTTTTCCAGTCGACTCGAATTTCGAGAATCAAATTTGAATTGAACCCGCCTCCTACCGAGGCCGTTTCGGAATAATATTGCATAAAAAAAGATGGCCTTAGCCATCTTTTTTTATATCTATCAGTTGTATTTTATTTTTTCAACTCTTTGCAAGCTTGGTATAAACCATCGAAAAGAGCTGGTACATCTTTAACGCAAACAGCCGAGAATGCCAAGCGAATGATGTTGCTCAAATTGATGGTGCCAATGCTATACTTTTCAATAAGCAAATGACGAAGTTCTTCGCCATCGATACCTGCAACCAACTGCACACACATGAAATAGCCCGAATTGAATGGCAGTGCCGTAAAATATTCGGAATATTGAGGATTGGCAGCAAGAACTTCTTTTACAGCATTGTAACGTGCTTGCATCAACTCGAATTTTGCAGCTTTCTGAGCTTCATATTCAGGATGTTCGAATGCTTGCACCAACAACGATTGCGAAATATTGGCTGCGTTTGAAATATTTCCACGAATAGCTCCAGCTGTTTTCGATTCCAAGGCGCCATATACTGCTGGCGTTGCGCCTTTCACACCGTAGGTCATAAAACCAACACGGAAGCCCCACACATAGTCTTCTTTAGTAGGACCATCAACTTTCAAAGCCACAACATTTTCATGCAAATCGGCAATATAAGCAAACAAGCTTTGAGGGTCAATACCCTTTTCGAAAACCAAGCCAAAGTATGCGTCATCGGTAATGATTACCAACTTGTTGCCTAATTCAGCCGATTCCTTAATCGTACTAACAATTGCCTGCATTTCGGCAAAAGTAGGAGTATAACCCGAAGGGTTGTTGGGAAAATTTAAAATAACAACTTTCTTTCCAACTTTATCATTAATAATTGATGCACGGAACGAATCGATGTCGAAACCACCATTTTTGAAAAGGTTGAATTTCACAATTTTTGCTCCATAAGCATTGGTTAAGGTCAAGTTATAATTGCCCCAGAATAAGTCCGAAACAATCACTTCTTCTCCCTCATTCACAAACATATATCCAGCCATTGAAATTCCGTGGGTAAGCGCATTGGTAACAACAGGCAAACTCACTTCCTTACCAGCTAAAGCC
>JAFGGY010000005.1 GCA_016930365.1 Prolixibacteraceae bacterium
GCAACCCCGACTTGAGGTGCTTTATGAGATAGCAAGAATATTGGATGTCAATCCAAAGGATTTATTGAAAGAAGAATTAAATGACTAAAGAAAATCAAATAGAGAAAAATCTTATCAAACTACTGGAAGACCTGAAATACATCTATCGTCCGGATATTGTTGATAGGAAAACACTTGAACTGAACTTCAAAGCCAAATTTGAAGCGTTGAACCGTATCCGGCTCACAGATAGTGAATTCCTACGTTTAAGAGAGGAAATCATTAACCCTGATGTTTTCCTCGCTTCAAAATTTTTGCGTGAAAGACAATATTTTCAACGAGAAGACGGCACTCCATTGCATTATACGCTGGTAAACATTAAAGACTGGTGTAAAAATGAATATGAGGTTGTAAGCCAACTGCGAATCAATACAGAAAACAGCCTTCAACGATATGACATTGTTCTACTGATTAATGGTTTGCCGGTGGTTCAGATTGAACTAAAAAAATTGGATATTTCGCCACGCAAAGCCATGCAACAAATTGTGGATTATAAAAACGAACCCGGAAATGGTTATGGTAATTCGCTCATGTGTTTTATGCAGTTATTTATTGTGAGCAACCGCAGTAACACGTATTATTTTGCCAACAACAAAAACATACATTTTCAGTTTAATGCAGACGAACAATTTTTACCAATATATCAATTAGCGGATGAGCGTAATAAAAAAATTACCCACCTTGATTTATTTGCTGATAAATTCCTGAAAAAGTGCACGCTTGGCGAAATGATTAGCAAATACATGGTGCTGGTTGAAAGTGAACAGAAATTATTGGTAATGCGACCGTACCAAATTTATGCAGTAAAAGCAATAGTGGACTGCATTCATCAGAACCGTGGAAATGGATTTATTTGGCACACTACAGGAAGTGGAAAAACACTGACTTCTTTCAAAGCATCTACCCTTCTGAAAGACAATCCTGATATTGAAAAATGTCTTTTTGTGGTTGACCGTAAAGACCTTGACCGCCAAACCCGGGAAGAGTTCAATAAATTTCAGGAAGGCAGTGTAGAGGAAAATACCAATACCGAAACTTTGGTAAGGCGTTTACTTTCTACCGATTATGCAGACAAAGTTATTGTTACCACAATTCAAAAATTGGGTTTGGCTTTAGACGGAACCTACAAGAAAAACTTCAAAGAGCGTTTAGAGCCTTTGAGTAATAAAAGGGTGGTTTTCATCTTTGACGAGTGTCATCGTTCACAGTTTGGTGATAATCATAAAGCCATCAAACAATTCTTTCCAAAAGCTCAACTATTTGGTTTTACAGGTACGCCTATATTTGAAGAGAATGCAACTTACAAAATTCGTGAAGACCAATACGAAACCTATAAGACCACAGAAGCAATATTCGAAAAGCAATTACATGCCTATACCATTACCCATGCCATAGACGACAGAAATGTGCTGCGTTTTCATATGGATTACTTTAAGGGCGAAGGCACAGTAAATGCCAAACCGGGCGAAGCAATTGCACAGCAAGCGGTTGCAGAAGCAATTATCGACAAACACAACGCTGCTACGAATCAACGGAAATTTAATGCCCTGTTGGCAACCGCTTCCATCAATGATGCAATTGAATATTACAGGCTTTTCAAGGAGCTTCAAAAGAAAAATCAAGACGAAAACCCAGATTATGTTCAGCTAAATATTGCTTGCGTGTTTTCACCACCAGCCCAGTTAATTGCAAAAAACGGAGACCAAAAAAATGCAGCTGATATTAAGCAACTGCAAGAAGATTTAGTTCAGGAAAAAGAAGACAACAAACAAAATCCTGAAGAGAAGAAGAAAGCATTAACTGAAATTATTGCTGACTATAACAAACAATTTGGCACGAACCATTCTGTCAACGAATTTGATTTGTATTATCAGGATTTGCAAAGACGCATCAAAGACCAGAAATTCAGCAATAAGGACTATCCACATAAAAATAAGGTGGATATAACCATTGTGGTAGATATGTTGCTTACAGGTTTTGACTCCAAATTCCTCAATACCTTGTATGTAGATAAAAATCTAAAACATCATGGTTTGATTCAGGCACTTTCACGAACCAACCGTGTTTTGAACGACACCAAACCGTATGGAAACATTTTGGATTTCCGTTCGCAACAGGAAGCCGTAAACCAGGCAATTACCCTTTTCTCTGGTGAGGACAGCGAAAAAGCCAGCGAAATTTGGATGGTTGACCCTGCCCCGGTAGTTATTGACCAATACCAAAAAGCGGTGGAAGCTCTCGGTGTGTTTATGCAGGAACATAATTTGGTGAACGAACCACAAGAAGTGTACAACCTACGTGGGGATGCTGCAAAAATCACTTTTATAAAAAACTTTAAGGAAGTACAACGGCTCAAAACCCAGTTAGACCAATACACCGACTTGGACGAAGAGGAACAAAACAAAATTGAATCAATTTTACCCAAAGACAAATTACAAGAGTTCAGCAGCTCGTACATAGAGACTGCAAAACAATTAAGGGAAATACAGCAAAAAGAGGGAGAAGAAGCGCCCGAAGAAATACAACAGCTGGATTTTGAATTCGTGTTGTTTGCATCTGCTGTAATTGATTACGATTATATTATGAACCTGATTGCCGACAGTACGCAGCAAAAACCTTCCAAACAGAAAATGACTAAGGCACAGGTAATTAGCCTGCTGAAATCCAACTCCAACCTAATGGATGAAGAAGATGACCTGACAGACTATATTAACAGCCTTGACTGGAACAGCGGACAAGATGCCGACAAATTACGAAAAGGCTACGAAAATTTTAAAATAGAAAAATACGATAAAGAAATAGCAGCCATAGCCAATAAACACGGTTTACAAACAGCAGACCTGAAAAAATTTGTGGAGAAAATAATGAGCCGGATGATTTTTGACGGTGAAAAGCTCACCGACTTGCTTGAACCATTAGAGCTTGGTTGGAAGCAAAGAAGCAAAGTGGAAATAGAATTAATGAAAGATTTGGCTCCCCAATTAAAAAAGCTAGCCCAGGGAAGGGAAATAAGCGGGTTGGCAGCGTATGATGTCTGAACATGATTTTTAAGATGACTAAGATAAACATGATAATGTATGAACAAGATAAATGCAGAAGAAATAAATAAGCTAACTCATAAAATTATAGGTTGTGCTATGGAAGTGCACAACCAAATGGGCAATGGTTTTCAGGAAGTTGTCTATCAACGTGCTTTAAGTATTGAATTAAATCTGAATGGAATTGAGCATGAAAGAGAATTGGAAATGCCGCTAGAATACTAAGGTTATAATGTTGGAACTAGAAGGGTAGATTTTTTCGTGGAAGAAAAAGTTATGGTGGAGATAAAAGCCATCGAAAAGTTGGAAGGTGTCCATAAAGCACAGGCCATAAACTATTGTGAAGCTTATAAGGTAGCCGATGGTTTGCTCATCAATTTCGGAGCAGAAAGGTTACAATATCATCGTGTCTTTAATAAAAAATTAAAGTCTTCAACAGGATTAAAAGATGAATAAGATAGTCATGATAAAAAAAGACATAAACCAATACTCATCTTGTGCATCTTGCACATCTTACAAATCATGTTCAGACAATTAGCAGCCTATGAATAAAACAATAGAGGATGAAGAAAAGTAACAACATAAATGTTCAGGGATTACAGATAGGGCTGATGCAATCGGAACAAAAAGACTATATCTGTATCACGGATATTGCGAAACATAAGAATCCTGAAGCTCCGCGGGATATTATTAAAAATTGGATGCGAAGTAAAAATACCATTGAATTGTTAGGGCTTTGGGAAAAACTGCATAACCCGGATTTTAAACAGGTCGAATTCGACCTGTTTAGAAATGAAGCCGGATATAATCATTTTGTTTTATCTCCTCAGAAATGGATTGAATCTACTAATGCTATTGGTTTGTATGCAAAATCGGGCCGTTACGGAGGCACCTATGCACACATTGATATTGCTTTGGAATTTGCTTCATGGGTTTCGGTAGAGTTTAAATTCTACCTGATTAAAGAATTCCAATATCTAAAAAAACAGCAGACAAAAGAACTCGACTGGAATATTAAACGGAAACTCACGAAAATAAACTACCGCATACACACCGATGCCATTAAGGAAAACCTGATTCCCGACAACCTTACCCCACAGCAAATTAATTACGTGTATGCCAACGAAGCAGATGTGTTGAACATGGCACTTTTTGGTAAAACAGCCAAGCAGTGGCGCGACGAAAACCCCGGTAAAAAGGGGAATATTCGCGATTATGCCAATGTTTCGCAATTGGTATGCCTGGCCAATCTCGAAAACCTGAATGCCGTACTTATTGACGAGAACATCACTCAGCCCGAACGCTTAAAAAAACTCAACCAAATTGCCATTCATCAAATGAAAATTCTTTTATCAGACGGCAACATTAATAAATTGGATGCGCATGAATAAAGAGAAAAAAATAATGCCGGAGTTGCGTTTTCCTGAGTTTGTGAAGGAGGGGGAGTGGTCCAATGAAGAATTAGGACAAATCTCTGAGATAGTTCGTGGAGGTTCGCCAAGACCAATTCAAGAATATTTAACCAAAGATGTTAATGGATTAAATTGGTTGAAAATTGCTGATGTGCCTTCTGATTCAAAATATATTACTGAGACAAAAGAAAAAGTAATAAATGAAGCCTTAAGCAGCACAAGAGAAGTAAATCCTGGTGATTTAATATTGTCAAACTCTATGAGTTTTGGGCGTCCTTATATTTTAAAAATTAAAACGTGTATTCACGATGGATGGATTGCGATAAGGAAGATTTCAAACAAGACTTACGAAGATTATTTGTACTATTTTATTTCTTCCGAAAATAGTCAATCATATTTCAAGACTAATGCGGCCGGTGCAGCAGTAAAAAATTTGAATGCAGATATTATAAAGCTGTTACCAATTTACTTACCTAAAAACAAAAATGAACAACAAAAAATCGCCTCCTGCCTTTCTTCTTTAGATGAGCTGCTAGCCGCCCACAACGAGAAGCTGGAAGCCCTCAAAGACCACAAAAAGGGCTTGATGCAAAACCTTTTTCCGCAAATGTCTGGAACAGGATTATTAAGATTAAAAGATGAACAAGATAAAAATGAAATCCTGTCTGTCTCGTCATCTTATAAATCATGTTCAGACAATTTACCAAAGTTTCGTTTCCCGGAGTTTGAGAAGGATGGGGAGTGGGTGGAGAAAACTGTTGGAGATGTTTATAATTTTAAGATAACAAACTCTTTTTCTCGAGAATACTTGAACTATGATAAAGGCAAAGTGAAGAATATTCATTATGGAGATATTCACAGAAAATTTAATACGCTGTTTGATATTACAAAAGAAAATGTGCCTTTCATAAATCAAGATATTTCAATTGAAAAAATCAATAAGGAAAGTTACTGCATTGAAGGAGATATAGTTTTTGCTGATGCTTCAGAAGACTTGGATGATGTTGGTAAGAGTATTGAAATTGTGAATTTGAATAATGAAAAATTAGTTTCTGGATTGCATACATTACTGGCTCGTCAACGAAAAAATAATGTGGCTATTGGTTTTGGTGGTTATTTATTTAAATCCGACTGGATTAGAAAGCAAATTCAAAGAGAGGCACAAGGTGCAAAAGTATTAGGGATTTCTGCAAATCGTATTTCAAATGTAAAAATATATTATCCAAAAGATTCCAAAGAACAACAAAAAATCGCTTCCTGTCTTTCTTCACTGGATGCGTTAATCATGGCACAGGCTGAAAAAATAGAGCAATTGCAAGAGCACAAAAAGGGGTTGATGCAGGGCTTGTTTCCGTAAATAGTCTGAACATGATTTATAAGATAAATAAGATGTACAGGATGAATATAGCTATTAGAAAACGAAATAACATTTATGGCGGATTCGCCACAATTTAAAACGCCATGGCGAAAAACAAAAAAATAAACGTAGAAGGTACTAATATCCTTGTTTATACCGAAAATGATGATGAATTTATAAGTTTAACTGACATAGCCCGGTATAGAGATGCGGAAAGAAGCGACTATATTCTGCAAAATTGGATGCGAAACCGTAGTACTATCGAATTTATGGGCTTGTGGGAGTTATTTAACAATCCTGATTTTAATTCCATCGAATTCGATGGAATTAAAAACCTGTCGGGTTCAAATAGTTTTGCGCTAACGCCCAAGCGATGGATTGAAACGACAAGGGCTATTGGCATTGTTTCAAAAACCGGAAGATATGGAGGTACTTTTGCCCACAGGGATATTGCATTTGAATTTGCTTCGTGGCTAAGTGCCGAGTTTAAGTTTTATCTTATTAAAGAATTTCAACGCCTCAAAAAAGAAGAGCAAAAACAATTGGGCTGGTCTGCCAAACGCGAATTAACAAAACTGAATTACCATATACACACCGATGCTATTAAGCAAAATCTGATTCCCGATGAATTAACCCCAGCCCAAACATCTATTATTTATGCATCAGAAGCAGATGTTTTGAACATGGCTTTGTTTGGCAAAACGGCAAAACAATGGCGGGAGGCTAATCCTGAGTTAAAAGGTAATATGAGAGATTATGCTAATATTAACCAACTGATTTGTCTGGCCAATATGGAAAACCTGAATGCCGTTTTTATAAACGAAAACATACCACAAAAAGAACGATTAAAAAAATTAAACCGAATTGCCATACAGCAAATGAAAATATTGATAGAGGTTGAAAACCGAAAATTATTGAAATAAATGACACAAAAAGAACAACAACAACTGGGTAAAACCCTTTGGAATATAGCAGACCAACTACGTGGAGCAATGAATGCGGATGACTTCCGTGATTATATGCTTTCATTTCTGTTTCTCAGATACCTGTCTTCAAATTATGAAGAGGCAGCAAAAAAAGAATTGGGCAGAGATTATCCGGATGATACGCCAAGAGATATTATGGATAAGCTTAAAGCGAATACTTCATTAGAAATTTGGTATAACGAGAATTCAGACGATGTGCCGGAATTTGAAAAACAGATGCGAAGAAAAGTACACTATGTTATTCAACCACAATATCTTTGGAGTAATATAACTGAACTATCTCGCACACAGGATGATGAGTTGTTAATTACCTTAGAAGAAGGATTTCGGTACATTGAAAACGAATCATTCGCCAACTCTTTCCAGGGCTTGTTTTCGGAAATTAACCTGAACTCTGAAAAATTAGGAAGAACGCCAGCCGATAGAAATAAAAAACTCTGTGCCATCATTCAAAAAATTGCAGAAGGCATTGCTGATTTCTCTACCGACACCGATACACTTGGCGATGCTTATGAATATTTGATTGGTCAATTTGCCGCAGGTTCGGGTAAAAAAGCAGGTGAATTCTACACGCCCCAACAAATTTCTACTATCCTTTCCGAAATTGTTACACTGGACAGCCAAGACCCAAGTACAGGCAAGAAAAGCAAATTGGATAATGTGCTTGATTTTGCGTGTGGTTCGGGTTCATTGCTGTTGAATGTTCGAAAACGCATCAAGGAGAACGAAGGAAATGTAGGTAAAATTTATGGTCAGGAAAAAAATATAACCACATACAACCTTGCACGCATGAACATGCTTTTGCATGGTATGAAAGATACCGAGTTTGAAATTTATCATGGCGACACTTTGCTCAACCATTGGGATATTCTAAATGAAATGAACCCGGCAAAAAAAATGGAATTTGATGCAATAGTAGCAAATCCGCCTTTTAGTTTACGTTGGGAACCAAACGATACGTTAGCAGAAGATTTTCGTTTCAAAAGTTATGGTCTCGCTCCAAAGTCAGCAGCTGATTTTGCTTTTCTTTTGCACGGCTTCCACTTCCTTAGCGAAAATGGGACAATGGCAATCATTTTGCCTCACGGTGTTTTATTCCGTGGCGGAGCAGAAGAACGTATCCGAACTAAACTTCTAAAAGACAACAATATTGATACCGTTATCGGGTTGCCTTCAAAACTGTTTTATTCAACGGGCATTCCCGTTTGTATTGTTGTACTCAAAAAGTGCAAAAAACAAGAAGATGTTCTATTCATCAATGCCAGCGAGCATTTTGAAAATGGAAAACGCCAACACAGTTTGAGTAAAAAACATATTGAATCCATAGTAGAAACTTACAAATACAGGAAAGAAACCGAACGCTATTCACGAAAAGTTTCGATGGATGAAATTGAAAAGAACGGTTACAACCTTAATATTTCAAGATATGTAAGCACATCGGAAGATGAAGAAAAAATTGACCTGAAAGCAGTAAATGATAAACTGAAAACGATTAATGATAGCATAAAAAAGCATACGGATGAACATAATGAGTATTTAAAAGAGCTGGGATTGCCACCGATTTAAAAAGCCAGCGCATTTTGCAAGCATCCCGATGAGATATCGGGACCAAAGCCCCACAAGCCAACGCTATAACCAATTTTTGCAATAAGTGAGAGCAAAGCCAAATTTTTTTGAGCTTTGCCGAACGGAGCAAAAATCAGCGAAGCTAAAGCTTTGCCAAAGAGCTTGCAAATCCAGCCCAGGTAACCGCCTTTCAGGTCGGTTTTAGGATTACTCACAAAATGTTTATTTTTAAAGGTGTTCGTGAATCGCTTCGCTTATTTGCCCCCACTCAAAAAAACAAAATAAACCTACCCGGACTGCAGGCGGGTTTGTGCTTCGTGGATAGGTTGGTACAGTTTGAAAATGACACAAAAATAAAAGCTAAATAAACGACTATCAGACCGATACGAATGAACACCAGTTGCCAGTAATGATTTTTTATAAAATTTCGTTCTTATAGGTAGGGTAAAACAGTTTCAACTCGGTTAACGTGTATAAACAGTTTTTCAAAAAAAAGAGAAGATATGAAAACACAAGTAATGATTTGGATAATTGCGTTAACGACATTGGGATTATGGTCGTGTAACGAACAAATTGAAACAACACCGGGTACTTCAGGCGATGAGTTGCTACTTAAATCGGCCGCAATTGCCGAAAACGATTTACTAACCGAGAGTATTCTCGATGAGGCTAATTTTGAAGTGGGTGTTTTTGCCGATTATGAAATGATGCTGCGAAAGCTGGCAAACTATAAAGGCAGCAAAAATCTGAAACCCGGCAATATGGGTATGCGTTATAAAAACGATTCAAACATTAGTGTATCCATCGACACCAGCGAAACCGGGTATCCAATTCTTATTACCATCGACTATGGCGATGAAACCATCCTTAACAACGGGCGAACCCTGGGAGGCGAAGTTACCATTGAAGTTTCGGCACCCCGTGGTACCGACGGAGCTACCCGAATCATCAGTTACAACCAGTGTATTTTCGATTCGGTTTTAATTAACGGGCAATATACCGAAACCTTTACAAGCGACAACGACTCTGTACGGGTAATTTCGAGCATTACCGACGCTACATTTACCTTGCCCGACAGCACCGTGATAAGCCGCACCGGTGAACATATCAGCACCCGCGTTTCGCAATCCGATTCAACGGCCTTTGGTTACAACTACACAACAACCATTACAGGACATACTACACTCGAAAGCAGCGACGGAAATATCTGGGAACGTATCATTATTGACCCGGTAATTCGTATAGCCGAATGCCGCTACCCCGTACAAGGTATCGTGCAAATCAGCCAAAATGGAACACTCGTTGCCGAAATCGATTTTGGCAACGGCACTTGCGACCAAAGCGCAACACTTACGGCCAACGGCGAAACCATCGACATCGAACTTCAGGAAAAGCCGGAGGCACAAGTCAATAAAAACCGCGAAAACAACAACGCTAAAAGACAAAAAGGTCAGGAAAATGGTGCTGGAAACAAAGGGAAAAAGGGAGGAAGATAAGAAGCATCAATATTTTGGGGTGTTGCCCTGTGTTGGGCAACATCCCTTTTTTAAGCATGCAATGCCAAGGTTTTTATGCTCGTTTCATTTACCTTTGAATTTATAATCGTTAAGTGTAAACAAGCAGCATTTGAAAAAAGAAGAATTCAAATCGTTATTCGACAATTACTTCGACGATGTAAGACGGTATATCTTATATCGGTCGGGGAACGAAGAGCTGGCAACCGATATTGCCCAGGATACGTTTTTGCGCGTGTGGGAAAAACAGCTGAACATTGATACACGAACGGCCAAAGGCTTATTGTATAAAATAGCTAACGATTTTTTCATCTCCGACTACCGGCATAAAAAAGTAGAGTTTGCCTTTTTCAACACCTTTGAACCCCGGCCCGAAAACCATACACCCGAAGACGAATACAACTTTAAAGAATTAAAAATTGCCTATGAAGCAGCTTTAAAATCAATGCCTGAAAAACAACGAACGGTTTTTTTAATGAACCGGATTGACGAGCTGAAATACCGCGAAATCGCTACCCAGCTTGGGCTCAGCGTTAAAGCCATCGAAAAAAGAATGAGTCTGGCGCTCGAACATCTGAAAAAAGAGCTCGGACACAAAGCAAAAGCAAGCATCTTGTTCGTAATCGGATTTTTCAGGCAAAACAAAAGTACAACGTGAAAAAACAAACATCACATAGCAGCTTAGCCTATACCGACAAACAAAGCAAAGTCTTTTTTGCCGGAGGAAACTTCAACTGGGAAAAATCGGCCGACGAAATATGGCAAAACATCGAAGCCTCCATCGCCGACAGTCCCCGAAGAACTTTGCGCTCATTACATGCATTTGCCTTGTCGGCAGCAGCAATTAGTGTGCTATTGATTGGTCTCAGCATTTTCTTTTACACACACACCCAAATCATAACAGTACCAGCCGGACAACATGCAAGCGCAAGCTTACCCGACGGGTCAACCGTTCAGTTGAATGCACAATCCGAAATACGTTTCAAACCTTACTGGTGGAACATAAAACGCGAAGCATTTTTTGAAGGCGAAGCCCTTTTTGAGGTTGAAAAAGGACAAACTTTTACCGTTAAATCAACCGGCGGAGCTACCGAGGTGGTCGGTACCAGTTTCAATATTTATGCCCGCCCCAACAGCTACCGGGTTACCTGCCTCACCGGCATGGTTAAAGTACTTTCGCCCTCCAATCAGGAAGTCTTTCTTCCGCCCAACAGCCGCGCCACCATTTTGCCCAATGGTCATATCGAAACCGAAGAAAACATCGATACCTTACCCGAAATTTCGTGGAAAAACAACTATTTCAGATTCACAGCAACACCATTAATCGAAGTACTAAACGAAATAGAACGCCAGTACAATGTGCATATCGAGCTTGACGCGGTAATAGCGGCTAACTATACCGGCAATTTTTCGCGCCAACACAACGTTGAAGAAGTATTGGAGCTTATTTGTCCAGCTTTGGGGCTCAATTTTACCCAAACAGCATCCGACACTTATCGTATTACTCCCGACAATGAATGAAGAGAACAACAGCCATACTACTCCTCATAATTTTGCTAACCCGCTTTGCATCGGCACAACACGCAAATAAAATTCATATTGAAGCCAAAAACAAAACCCTTTCGTCGGTTTTGCTCGAGTTACGCGACCGCTACGATTATCAATTTTCCTACAGCGAAAATGAGCTGTCGAAATACAAAATAAATGTTTCTCAAACGTTCAACAACAAAACCGAAGCCATCAATTACTTACTAAAACCCCTTCCGTTTAAATACAAAAAAAATGGCGATGTATTTATCATCATTCCCGATAAAAAGAAAATTACAGAGAACCGCCCTGCAACAAGATTAAGTGGCACAATAGTCGATTTTGAAACCTATGAACCTTTGCCCTATTCGCACATTATCATTAATAATCGGCCAACCATTTCGGATGTCAACGGAGCATTCGCATTTACCGCATCGGCCGATACTTCATTCAATATAATGATTTCGCATTTGGGATATTTCATTCTCGACACCTTGATAAGCGAAGCTTCAAACTACGAATTCAAACTAAAGCCTTCGCCCCGCAAATTGCCTGAAATACGCGTAAGCGACCAAAAAATCGACAACGATATTATTAATCCCCGAAACAGCGGAGCATTTCAGCTTAATCGCAAAATAACCGCTTATTTGCCCGGGCAGGGCGACAACGCCGTATATAACCATCTCCGCCTAATGCCCGGTGTGCAGGCCGCCGGCGAACAATCATCCGATTTGATTTTGTGGGGCAGCAGCAACGGCCAAAGCCGCATCATCTTCGATGGCTTTGTTCTTTTCGGGTTGAAAAATTACAACGACAACATTGGCACCATCAACCCATTCATTCTTCAAGGTATTGAAATCATAAAAGGAGGTGCCGATGCCCGGTATGGAAATCATGTGGGGGGCATAGTAAACATTATAGGGAAAAGTGGTTCGACCCAAAAGCCGGCTTTCAACCTGGGCCTAAGCAACACTACGCTGAACGCCATGGCCGAAATCCCGCTATTCGGAAACTCATCGCTTATTGCTGCCTATCGCCAAACATTCTACAACGTTTACCGTGCAAGCGATTTTAATATTTTCGCTCCCACCAGGCCACAACAAAACCCCAACCAAAAATCGTTGCTAAAATCAAAGTTCGAACCCGATATTGCCGTGTATCCCGATGAATATACTTTTCGCGACTTCAACCTGAAATACACCCTAACCCTGCATAACGGCGACAAAGCCTATGCAAGCTTTTATGCGGGAGGCGATTATTTCAGCCTTTTGGCTAACGCTACCATCGAACGCGAGTTGCCAAACCAGGGACGAGGCAATCCTTTCACATCGTTACTGGTTGATGTACAAAACAATGAAAAAAACAAGCAACATGGCTTTGCAGCTACCTATGCACACCGTTGGAATAACGCTAACATCAGCCGCTTTTCTCTAACCCGTTCGGGCATTGCCACCACCTCGTCAAACCATGCTTTTATACAAGAAAAAAACACATCGCAAATTTTCGGAAACGATTCTACCGCTTACACCAACAAGGCACTAGAGCAAAGCGCAAAATTTGAAACCGACTTTAGCTTTTCGGCCGGGCACACCCTACACGCCGGCTTTGGTATCACAAACAACACGACCAATCGTACCGATTTAGTTACTCTTCGCGACACCTTACGATTTACCAACGAATCTACCGACCAATCAACCCGTTTTTTTGGATATCTCGACGACTATTGGCCAATAAACTCAAACCTTATCGTTAAGCCGGGCTTTCGGTTTTCGGCAAGCGGTGCCGGGCAAACTCCGTTTTATTTCGAACCTCGTTTAAACAGCAGTTACAAGCTCAGGCAAAACATCACGCTCAAAGCATCGTGGGGTATGTACAAGCAGTTTTTGTACAAGCAGGCAAGTGTCGATAAAGACCAAAATTACACATGGACGTGGATAACACACAACGACACACACCCCGTTTTGAAAACCATGCAGCGTACAGCAGGTATAAATCTTCAACTTATGGGTTTTACCGTCAATGTTGATGCCTACTACAAAACCACCCAAAACATTTCGCGTCGTTATTTTACACTGAAGCAAACCGGTCGAAAAACCGAAGCACTGTATGAAACTCATTTGGGCGACAGCCGGTCAAAAGGAATCGATTTTTACCTGCACCGACAAATGGGTAAGCATATGTTTTGGGTTTCGTATTCCCTTTCTGAAACCACCGAACGCCTTGCACCACCGGGAGCAACATTGCCGGCTTACAGTTTGTCGCCTTTCAACCAGCAACACGAGCTAAAGCTGGTAACACTTTTCAACATTAAAAATTTTTATCTCTCGGCAAATTACGTTTATGGCTCGGGGCTGGAGCTTTTTCGATCGGTTTTTCCCGACACCGAAAACCTTTCGTATCACCGTTTCGACACCGCATTAAGCTACCAACTTCAAAAAATAAATTTCACGCTCGAAACCGGCCTGTCCATCTTAAACCTGTTCGACACCCAAAACCTAAAACACGAAAACCTGGTAAACCTGAACTTCGAGCGCAACATACCCGCCCTGAAAATCTTCACCGACGCCGTACCATTTACCCCCATGGTATATGTAAATATTGCTTTTTAGAGTTCATCCCTCTCGCCTTTCATCAAAAAAGCACATCGATTTTTCAGGCGGCCTTCGGGCTGTACGCTGTAGTTGCCTTGCCGGGAAAAAGCCCCCTAACCCCCGGAAGGGGAATTAAAAAACACCGCAAAGACGCAGAAAAATTATTCTTCGTGGAGTACTTGGTGTTCTTAGTGTTTAAATTTTTTCACCGCAAAGGTGTTATGTTTGAAAAATGAAAAAGCATAAGCTAAAATTCTTAATTTAGTTAGCGACAAAACTAATTACAAATTAA
>JAFGGY010000068.1 GCA_016930365.1 Prolixibacteraceae bacterium
ACATATTCGAATCAGGCATCAAAAAAGACAAGCGGATATTGACAGATATTATAAGAAAACTTAATTTGGTAAAGTAGAATTAAGTGCATTTTTAATAGGAGTTAATAAAACAATATCGAAATATTTTATCCCTGAAGCCCAACTAAAAGAAGCTAATTCAATAGTGTGAGATTCAAATAGTATGCTTTGATTTCTTATAATTAGGTAGTAAGCACCAGCCACAATAGTTATAAAATCAGCAAAAGAGAAGTTTCCTTTTTTAATATGCTTCCATTCTTTTAATACATTTTGATAGAGAATGAGCAAAAAGAATACTGTCCACAAAACCAATATTAGATTTTCATATTGTGCATATTCATATTCAACAAAGACTTTAGTAATAACCGAAAACTTTGTCAATAAATACGATAAAAATGGATAATCAAATATTATTGCAACTATTAACCCAATTAAGATAACAATAAATGGTTTAGCAAAATTATCGATGATAGCTTTAATTCTCATTGTTAATTATTGATTTGAAATGTTTTAGCAAAACATACAATGTTACAAAAATTTATTAAAAAATACCGTAAAGGCTTTATCTAAACAAATGCTCCACTTCTTTTGAAAAAAATTTTCATGCTTTATGAAATCTCAAAATCCCAAACGCTTCTTCCAGGCTTTCGCCATAAGCAATCAAACCATCTTCGTGTCCACCCATTACCAGTAAGCCACTGTTAAACGATTGCTTTTTCAGCAAATTTTCAATCGAATAAGCCATTTTGGATGTGCCATATTCCGCATCGGGCGACGAAGTTGGCAATACATTGAAATATTTCTTCCATAAATCGCAGTCGTGGATGTGAATTACTGCGTTTACGGCTCTTGAAAATCGATAAAAAACAGCATGAGTCATCGATTCGGACGATGCTTTTATTAAGCCCTGGCAACTTAGTTGGTTTTTGGCAATATCAACATCGGTAACCAAGGCAACATCGGCCGGAGCAAGCCAATTCAGATGCCCGGTTCCTGAACCACTAATAAAAAATTGTGCATCATTCCCGTTTCGTACCGAAAGGTTTCCAAAACCAATGCCATCGGGCAAAACCCCCAGCCAATTATTTTCTTTCAACATGGCACGTACCCGGTTCATTTCAGCTAAAATATTCTCGTCAACATCAAATGCAACTTTGTGCCAGTTTGGTTGATATTTTATGTAGCCCTCACTTGTCATTTTCCAAACATCTTTTTTATGGCTTTTTCATTAGCCTCGCATATTCCCAACTCGGTAATTAATCCGCTAACCAATCGTGCCGGGGTTACATCGAAGCCATAATTGGCCACCGGGCTGCCATTGGGTACAAGTTGTGTCTTGCCTTCTTTTCCAAGGGCAAAACGTACTTCGTCGGCATCGCGTTGTTCAATTGGTATTTCATTTATGCCATCTGACAATTTGAAATCGATAGACGATGAAGGCAGGGCCACGTAAAACGGTATGTTGTTATCGCGGGCAGCAAGGGCTTTGAGGTAAGTGCCAATTTTGTTGCACACATCGCCGGTGCGGGTTGTACGGTCGCTGCCCACCAGCACCATATCAACCATGCCATGCTGCATCAGGTGGCCGCCTGTGTTATCGGGAATTACCGTATGGGGCACGCCCTCCTGTGCCAGTTCGTAAGCTGTAAGTTTGCTCCCCTGGTTGCGCGGCCGGGTTTCATCAACCCACACATGCACGTTGATGCCTTTTTGATGGGCTTTGTAAATGGGTGCTGTTGCTGTTCCCCAGTCGATACAGGCCAGCCAGCCGGCGTTGCAATGAGTTAGAATATTCACCGGCGCCCCGTTTTTCTGTTGAGCGATTTCTTCAATCAACTGCAAACCATGTTCGCCAATTGAATTGCTGTAACCAACTTCCATTGCTTTCAATTTTACCGCAGCATCAAATGCAAGTTGCCGTGCTTCCTCAGCCGATTGAACACCCCGAAGTTCATTTTCGACCCAATCCACAGCCCAGGCTAGATTCACTGCTGTTGGCCGTGCTGTTTTCATCTTTTCACAAGTTGAAGAAATAAAATCCGGGAGCTTTTCATTGTTGATTTTATCCAGCATGGCCAGGTAGAGCCCAAAAGCAGCCGTAACACCAATGAGTGGAGCACCGCGCACGGTCATGTCTTTTATGGCTGAAAACGCATCGTTGAAAGTCGAAAGCGATTTAATTTCGAAGTGAAAAGGTAGTTTTTGCTGGTCGATAATTTTTATCTTTTCTTTATTGTTACGATCTACCCAAATCGTTTCAAAATATTGCCCGTTTATTCTCATAGGAAGTTTTGATTATTAACTTTGCCGCAATTTATAACTTTCAGTAATGATCGACCAGCAGATTATTAAAAATGTCATACTCGATTTAGGCGGTGTTTTGGTAGATGTTGAACCCGAAACGACGTACGCTGAGTTTGAACGAATACTTCGTCCTGAATCATTCCGTCAAATTATTTCAGAAGAGCTCCCCGAAATAGTACATGCTATGGAAACGGGTAGTTGGAGCAAAGAGAGATTTAAGCAAACGGTTTTGGCACACTGCAACAAGGGAGTCAGCGACTCGCAGGTAATTGATGCCTGGTGCGATATGATACTTGAATTTAGAGCTCCACGGGTGAAAATGACACAGGATTTAGGCAAAAAATACAAGCTTTACCTGTTAAGCAATACCAACGTTTACCATGTAAGTTATTTTGAAAATGAATTTAAAAATCGTTTTCATTTTTCCATCAAAAAACTTTTCAAAAAAGTTTACTATTCCAACGAAATAGGATTTCGCAAACCCGACCCCAGCGCCTTCGAATACGTACTGAACGATTCCGGGCTTAATGCAGCTGAAACGGTTTTGGTTGACGACCGTGCCGACAACTGCGAAACAGCGCGCAAACTGGGCATGCAAGCTATAAAAGTGCCCGAACAATCGGGGCTCGAAGCGGTAATTAAACAGTTAATTTAAAACAATAGTACATGAGATTTTAGACATGAGACTTTGTTTGTAACAAATTAAATGTCAGCGATTTAATAGTCAATCCAACAAAAGTGCAAACAACTCATTATCAACAACTTGAAAAAACAGTAACGAACTATTGTTAAAAAGCGACCAGTTTTTTACTTTTCAGCACTTCGACCATTGCACCAACAACCTGCAAACTGCTCATGGTAGCCAGGTTAAACGCCATGTCGAAATCGGTATTCAGCACATCGCGTCCTGCCAGGTGACGAAGAAACAAATCGCGTTGGCGGTCAACCCCCAGCACATAATCGCGCGAATCGGTATAATTCATACTACTCACCTCCATTATTTGTTTTATACGCCACTCGAGCGGGGCATATAGGCGCACCGACAATCGTGCTGCAATGTCCGAAGTAATAATATTAGCTGCCCGGCCAATAATGATGCAATTTCCACGTTCGGCAAGACCTTCGATTACACTTTTTAGTGTGCCAATCACCTTTTCGTCGTCGGCATCGTACACCCGCTCGACCGAAAATGCAGATTGCAGGTCGTACAAATCGGCATCGATTTCTTTCAGAAACACACTTTTTATTTTGTCGGGCGTAATTTCGAGCTGGTTGGCAGCCTGTTCCACTACTTCTTTGTTCAGCCATTTCCATTCACTCTGTTTTGCCGAAGAAGAAAGAGCGCTGAAGCCGTTTAACACCTTAGCCAACCCACGTGCGATGCGGTTTGCCGAGCATCCACTCTCGCGCGAAATGGTGATAACCGGCCCGGCATTTGTCCAGTCGGTTTTCGAACCATTTTGATTTTGTTCAAGATAATCAATCAATATTTTTTCCATGATATCAGATTTTAATTTTCAAGCACACATTTAAATAGTACGTTAGATTTTAGACCTGAGACATTAGACTTTATTTGTAACAAATTAAAATTCAACAATTTAGACAACCAAGCCAGCAGGATACAAACAACTCATTGTCAAAGACTTAAAAAAACATTAACGAACTATTGAAATAAAGTTAGCCCATTAAAAACCGAAAAGCAAGCAAATAATACTACGAAACAGACTTAAATTCGCTGATGGCATTTTCGATAGAACGAAGCTCTGTTTTAAGAGCCGAAAGTTGCTGATTCAGTACACCAATGTTGGCTTCAGCTTTATGCTTGTTCTCACTCAACGAAACCTGTTCGTTGCTAATGGAATTGAATATCTCTTTAATTTGCTTAACCCTTATGGATGTACGCTGTGCGATATCAACAATTTCGGTCGTAATAACCCTGAAGCTGTTGCCAAATTCACCAGCTCGGCCGGCTTCTATTGAGGCATTAAAACCCAGCAAGCGGGTTTGAGCTGAAATTTCTTCAATAAATTTTAAAATCCCATCGGTTTTCGACATGGCTTCGTACAATTTTTCAATACGATGAAAAACCAGGTCGAATTCACTTGAAAAAAGCTTGAAATCATTCGATATTCCATCAATTTTTTGGTTCAGCAGTTCCATTTCGGCTACTAAACGGTCGCTTTTATTTACCCGTTGGTCGATATCGGTATCGATTGTTGCCAGGTGTGTTATGTCGCCTTCGGCATTCAAAATGGGCATTAAGGCTGTTTGCGTCCACAACTGACGGCCATTGCGCGAAATATTGGGAGCCTCGTACCGGTATGGACTGCGCGTTTCGAATACCGTATCGAGCCGGGTTTGCACATCGGGGCTAAACGATGTTTGCCGGTAATTTTGCCCCAAAGCCGAAGTAAACTCACCAAATGAATAGCCATACATTTTAGTAAAACCATCGTTAATCGATTCGATGTTGCCCTGACTATCCATTATCATAATGGCATTGGGGCTTTGCATAACCAGGCGAGCTAACAACTCCGAATGTTGCTTCTCGTGTTGTAGCGTTATGCACCGACTCTCCTGCTGATAGTAATCTGTTCGCCACCTCTCTGTTTCGTTTCTTACTAATCGCAATTTAATGCGCATTCTGCGGTAAATAATACCAAAAAACACAAAAGATACAAGCAACAGTGCGAGTAAAAAATAGATAATCATAGTTTTTCAATTTTTAAGGTTCATCTGTGAGCTGATAAACATAAAGATATTCCACGACAATATATCGTTTTGGTGTTTTATTGCCATTAAAAATATCTTTTAGTTAACCTAAAGCGTGTTTAATCTATTTTTATCTTTTGTTATTTGCTGTTGGCAATCATAATGACATATTTAAGTTTCGAATTATTTTATGTTTATTCCAAAATTAAAACGTACAACTGTTTGTTAATTTTTTTAAAATTATTGCCAATGAGTTGGTTGTGCTTCGATATTTAGAGCATTTATGTAGCTGAATAATTGGTCGTTGAAAACATTTGTCTAACATCTCATTTCTGAAATCTAACGATCTATTGATCTTTTAAGTAGGGGTTGAACACGGACTAGTTGTCATAGTTTCGAAAGATGGAACAAAACTCGGCATTTAAACAAAATATTTTATCTTTAGCCCCACATTAATAAGCTTTTGGAACTAACAGATAAACATATTTTAGAGCGCTTACAGAAAGGCGACGAGCAGGTTTTTGAAGTATTCTTCAAAACGTATTACGAGCGCCTGTGTAATTATGCCAATACCATTTTAAACGACATGGACGAAGCCGAAGAAATGGTTCAGGGTGCTTTTTTGGCAATGTGGGAAAAACGCGAAACCATCGAGGTTCATTCTTCGTTGAAATCGTACTTGTACCGGGCGGTTTACAACAGCAGCCTCAACCATATTAAACATTTAAAAGTGAGGCAAAAATACGACAACTGGCATCAACACAATGCAACGCTGGAACACAACAGTGCCAGCGAATCGCTGATAGCCTACGAGTTGGATGCCATTGCGCAAAACGCCATCAACAATTTACCCCCACAATGCCAAAATGTGTTTAAGCTAAGCCGTTTTGAAAACCTTAGCTATGCCGAAATAGCTGAACAAATGGGCATTTCGGTTAAAACAGTTGAGAACCACATGATTAAAGCGTTAAAAGTATTGCGCGAAAAACTGAAAGACTATTTACCCCTGCTTGTTTGGGTTTTACTATCATTAAACTAATGCTTTGGATAACAACAGCAAACATATCGACAACCTGATTGCCCGCTATATTGCCGGCGAAGCTTCTGAAAAAGAGAAACAGGAGCTGGAAAAGTGGATGAACAGCAACCAGAGCAATAAAAAATATTTCGAAGGCATTGTTTTCGCGAACGATAAGGCTGTTTCGTCGCATAAAATTATTAAAGTAGATGTCGATTCGGCCTGGCTAAAAGTACATCAGCAAATGAAATCAGTCCGGGAAAATGTACCCGGGAAAGACACAAAAACACGTACATTTATCCCAAACTGGGCAAAAATAGCCGCCATTATTTTACTTGTAACCGGTTTGTCGGTTGTTTTGTACCAACTGGCAAATCACACACAGGTTTCCGTTCCGGGTTACGCGCTCACAAGCACCGACAGCATTTATAATCACACTCTAACCGACAGCTCAGTCATAATTATGAATCGAAACAGCAACCTTATTGTTGCTGATAATTATGGAAAAGAAGAACGAAGGCTTATTCTCGATGGCGAAGCTTTTTTTGAAGTTACTCACAATCCCGAAATTCCCTTCGTTGTTGAAAGCAACGAAACCTTTATACAAGTTACCGGCACATCGTTCAACATTCAGAATTTCGAAACCGACAGCCTGGTTGAGGTGTATGTTAAAACCGGAAGCGTTTTATTTTTTAGCAACGAAAACGAAGGCATTGCATTAACAGCAGGCGAAACCGGCATTTACAACAAAAACACCGGCATTTTCACAAAAATTATCCAACAAAACAGCAATGCAACGGCTTATGCAACCCGTGTATTCGTTTTCTACAACACTCCACTGCACGAGCTTTTCAGGCAAATACAAAAAGTGTATAAGGTTGAAGTTGTTATTGACCAGCCCGAGATTGAGCAATATCCCATTACCGTTTCGTTTAACAACGACGATATTGACACCATTATTAGCATTGTTAGCGAAACCTTAAACCTTGATTATTCATTTATCGACGGTCAATACCACATCTCGAACGAAGGCCGTTTATCAGAATAAACCAAAGCAACCATGAAACGAGCATGAAAAAAATGACATTCAAGAGGATAATTAAAATCATGCGAGTTCCATACTATGCCTTTGAAAATAAAAGTTTTAACAGTATGAAAAATTTCGTTTCCTTATTGTTTTTCCTTTTCACACTTATTCTTACTGCCGGGGCGCAAAACCTCCCTCCGCTGGAACGACGCACAAGCTTGACTATGGAAAACGAAACCATTGAGAAGGTATTAACAAAACTCGGGCAACAAACAGAAATTTCGTTCTCGTACAATCCCGAGGCAATTAAATCATCGGAAGAAGTCAGCATCGATATTCATAATGAAACGATTCGATTGGCACTAAACGAAATTTTTGAAGGTGATATGAAATACCGCGAGCGGGGAACGTTCATTATAATTCAGCCTTCGAAACACGAAAAAAACAAAACAACCATTGAAGGCTATCTGACCAATAATGAGGGCGAACTGATAAAAAACGCCACCATTTACAGTGAAGCACATAATGCTGCTGTAGCTACCGACGAATTTGGCTATTTCAAGCTGGAAGTTAAAACACAGGACACCCTGCAAGATGTAAAAATTCGTAAAAAAGGATATGCCGACCTAAAAATCACCCCTATACCGGGCAAACCGTCGTTTGTGCAACTATCGATGCCCGCCAGTGAGGAAATTGTGCTTCAAACGCCGACGGTCTCTATGCATAATCCGTTGGGAATTGTAAAAAACAAACTGTTGACGTCAAGTGAAAACATTAATGAAACCATTCGTCGGGTTGCACAAATTTCGCTTTTGCCACATTTAGGCACCAACAACCTTTTAGCAGGCAACACCACCAACATGCTTTCAATTAACATATTAGGCGGTTTTACCGAAAGTGTTGAGGTGTTTGAAGCCGGCGCGGTACTTAACATTGTGCGAAAAGATGCGGGTGTGTGCCAAGCGGCAGGAATAGCTAATTATGTAGGTGGAAATTTCAGGGGCATGCAAGCAGCAGGTGTGCTTAACAATGTAAATGGTAACTTTAATGGTGCACAATTATCGGGGATAGGAAATCGTATCGGCGGAAACCTTGATGGTGTGCAGGCATCAGGCGTTTATAACTACACATCGGGCAGCTTTTGGGGGTTTCAGGCTGCAGGTATTGCCAATATTTCACGTAAAGATTTCACCGGGCTTCAAACTGCCGGTGTATTTAGTTTTGCAAAAAGCATAAACGGATTGCAAATTTCGGGGATTGCCGATTTAGCAACGCAGATAGACGGAGCACAAATTTCGGGCGTACTGAATCATACGTCAAAGGGTAAAGGTGTACAAATTGCGGCCTTGTTTAATAATGCCGATTCGCTTTCGGGGGTGCAAATATCGGGACTGATAAACCGAGCAGGCATAATAAAAGGGGTGCAAATTGGGATTGTGAACATTGCCGATTCGTGTGCAGGAACTCCCATTGGTTTTTTTAATTTCATAAGAAAAGGCTACAACCATATCGATATTTATGCCACCGAGACCTTTTTGGCCAACGTTGCCTACAGGGGTGGCACAAGGCATTTTCACACTATTTTAATGTTTGGCTATGCGCCGCAGAGTGTTGGCAGCAATATGCTGTACACGTATGGTATTGGCAGTGGAACTTCGTTTGGCAACGACCAAAAATTGAGCTACGACCTCGATTTTATTGCCCAAAATGTTGCCATGGGCAATAATACCGATGATATTAATATGCTTTACAGACTGGGCTTTACCGCCAATTATCCTATAGCTCGAAAAGTTTCGTTCAATTTTGGAGTTAGTTACAATTTTTACCTGGTCGATTCAACCACGCCCCAATACGAATCAACTTTTAGCACATTGCCACCGTATTCGATTTCCGACGAACCGATGGGTGCCAATCGCAATCTTAAAACATGGATTGGGCTGAAAGCCGGGATACGGCTATTGTAAAGATGGTTAGAATAAATCGACAGGATTCATCTTAAGAAAAATATCAACCGGGATGCCACCGGTACCTACTATCAGGACTTTTTGGGGTTTGAATTTTTTGTTAAAAACATCCATTCCACGATTGATGGCATTTATTCCACTTTTAACCTCAACAGCTACAAGTTTACCACGGTGCTCCAATATAAAGTCAACTTCGTAGTTGTTTTCACGCCAATAGAAAAGATGAAAAGGTTGCGAAACAGCACAATTAACAAGATGGGCTCCAACAGCCGATTCGACTATGCGCCCCCACTTTTTTGAATTAATCTGCACATCGTTAAACCCTTCGTAACCTTGTGCTGATAAAAGCGCGTTATTGAAAACCTGAAATTTTGGACTTGATGAACGTTGCCGAATCACATTTCCTGCATATTTTTCTATACCACAGAGCAAACCGCTCTCGGCCAATAAACGAAGGTAATGTTTAATCGTAGTAGTATTCCCGGCATCCTGCAATTCGCCTACTAATTTTGTATAAGATAAAATCTGGCCAGAATACAAGGATCCCAGTTCAAATAGTCGTTTCAATAATGCAGGCTTATCTATTCTGGTTAACATGAGTATATCTTTCGAAATACTGGTTTCGATAAGCGAATCGTTAATGTAATTTTTCCATCTTGTTTCATCATTTATTAACGATGCAGCCCCCGGATATCCTCCAAAAAACAGAAATTGATTCAGACTGAACCCAAAAGCTTGATTCATTTCAGCGAATGACCAGTGTCCCATTTGTACAACTTCGAAACGACCTGTAAGCGATTCTGTTAATCCTTTTTGAATTAGTAAACGCGATGATCCTAAAAGAATAACTATAATATTTGTGCCATCACGAGTGTCCTTATCCCATTGTTGCTTAACCACTTCACTCCAATTGTCAACTTTCTGAATTTCGTCAATCACCAGTAAATAGGCAGATGCTCCGCTGTTTTTCATAACTAACCGTGCCGATTCCCATGTTTGTTGCAACCAGGTTGAGCTTGTGTTTGCAATGCCGTCGGCCGATTCAAAAGTATATGGCATATTTATATTTTCGATCAATTGTAAAACCAGCGTTGTTTTACCAACCTGACGAGGCCCAACTATAACCTGGATAAATTTACGTGGTTCGTTTATCCGTTTTTGAATGCTATGTACTTGACTCCTTATAAACATGTATTTCAGATATATAAAGTTGAATAAAGCAAATTTACTCAATATTTTTAATGAATTACTCAATACACTGAGTATTTTTACTCAACGCACTGAGTAAATTATAAGAACATCCACTATTTAGTATGATTTTCAGCTTAAAATTTTATTTCCCTTATGTACGGCCAACAAGTAAACCATATAACAGATTTTAAAAAATTGAATACTGCTAGCCGCCAAATTCCACATGCTGTTATTACCCTCGCAGAAGATTGATTACATCATTTTTTCTGAGTCTTGATATTGGAACATTTGCTCCATGATGTAATATTAAATACCCACCATCAGATTTAACCATACGTTTGATGTATTCGGGGTTAACCAAATGAGCCTGATGTGTACGGATAAAACCATACGGCGTTAATAACTCAACAAAATCTTTTAAGCTTCCCGAAACCATTAGTTCTTCATTGTTTGACAAATAGAACCGTGTGTAACTTCCATCGGCTTCCAGGCGAACAATATGACCAACCTCGACAAATTCAATCGAATCGACAAACGGAAGCGCTATTCGTTTTTTGCTATTTGTTTGGTTTGTATTGAAGATCAGGTTTTTCAAACGGATATTCTCTGCCTTCATTTCGATAGATTTAATAGCCTTTTGCACTGCCAAAAGAAACTGGTTGGTATCGATTGGTTTGAGCAGATAATCGATGGCACTGAATTTTATGGCATTCAAACCGTATTGATTGTAAGCAGTTACAAAAATGACTTCAAATGTTGCATTTGGGAGTCTTTCCAAAACATCGAACCCGGTTCCATCGCTCATTTCTATATCGAGAAACAGGAGTTGAGGCTGATTTGTGTTAATCAACGAAACAGCTTCGTTTACGCCCGATGCCTGTCCTGTAATTTGCAACTCACGGCAGTTTTCACTTATCAGGCCTTCCACATTTCTACGGCCATCTGCTTCGTCATCAATAATGAGGCAACTTATCATATTAACCAATTTTTATTTTAATGGAAACCCTGGTTCCCGGGTTTGCATCCGAAATTACAAACTCTGCTTCATTACCATAAATACTTTCCAGTTTTTCTGTACAAAGTTTTAAGCCTTTTCCTTTAATGCTAAGTTTCTCTATCGATGTACCGTTAATTCCCGGACCATTATCGGTAATGTAAATCCTTAGTTCAGAATTTGCTTCCTTAATTTGAATTTGAAGCATGCCTTTGGCGGCTGTTTTTGCAATGCCATGTTTAACAGCGTTTTCGATAAGCGGCTGTAAAAGCATATAAGGCACCTCAATCAAACCTATATCCATGGTAGTATCGACATCAAGCTCACAATCAAAGTTTATTCTCAATTTCTCCAGATCACAATATCGTTCAACCATTTCAAGTTCATCGGTAAGCGTAACAAGTTGCTTATCGGCATTTTGCAGTACGGTGCGTAATAAACCTGAAAATCCAACCAGATATTTATCAGCTTGTTTTATGTCGTTCGATTTTATCAACACCTGAATTGAATTTAGGGCATTAAACAAAAAGTGCGGATTTAGTTGTGATTGCACCGATTTGAGTTTTAACTGTTGAATGAGCTGTTCTCGTTCGTTTCGTTTTTTTATTCGCTTGGTTTGGAAACGATAAATCAGGACTGCCAATAAACCTGTACCAAGAATTGAAATAAATAGTACAAATAGAATTTGTTTGGTGCTGTTGGTTGTTTTTGGCCTGGATTCAAACGCACGAATAGCATTATTAAGAATATCTGCATATGATTTTTCAGGCGAATCGTACGGTTTATAGTAACTTGAGCTGTAAATTATCGTTCCTTTATCATTATAAAGCAAAATCTTATTACTCAACGTAGTATTGAGGTAATTATATATAGAGGGGTACATTTTGTAGTTGCCCTTGATAATAAGCGAATCGGCTTCGGAAAGCGATGACGGAACTTGTTTTAAAAGAGAGTCGCTTTTTCCGGTAATACAATATGAAATCAATTGGATTTTATTATTGTTATAATTTCCAAGTGCTTTTCTGAATTGCGAATAATCTAATGGATAATCGTGCAAAAACAATAAACCATATTTGCCTTTCGCAGGCAGAATATTAATCTTGTCTCCGTTTTCGCGTAAAAGTTCAGTTATAGGCAGTAGCTTTCCAACTTCTATTGACCTTACACCTTCAATATGTGCTGAAAGTTTCTGAGTTAACAGGGTATCGGCACACATTTTTAAGTATTCATTGTAATAATTCTCGTGATCTAAATCAATAGAATTATTTAATATTTTAAACAACTGTCCATAAAGGGCAAAATGATTGAGATTGGAAAGTACACGGTAATATTTTATTCTGAAATCTGAACTGAGTGGGGCTCCCCACTCATATGCTATATTTTCGCGGTAGTGGTTACTCATTGAAATGAAGGTTGCGTCGTTTCTATGTTCGAACAATCCATTATAATGATACGATTTTAAGTACGTGAAATCAACCAGTGCCTTTTTGTATTTATCCAGGGTAGGATTTTCTTTTAAAATGTTTTCATATTCTTCATGAATTTTGGCTGATAGCATTAGGTAGGCTTTGTATTCATTCGAAAAATCAGAACGTTGAATTGTTTCACTAGTTAATGCCGGTTTTGCATGTGGATATTTGTAATTATTTGTTCCCTCAAACAACATGGTGTCGATTGTGTAAGATTTACCTTGAAATAAAACAGTACTATCCTGAATAATGATTTGAATAGAATCTTCCGGGCATACAAATAAATCCATCGGACGAATTGATGCTGTTCCAGCATTTACGATAAATTCCACACCACATTTCAGCTCATAAGTATATTGTGTTTTCCCGTTAAGCTCATTTTCTTTTTTAGATATAACATGCGACTGGTTCTGAGGCCATAAATCGACTAAATATAAATTTTCATTAATCTTTTCCGGTTTTTCTCGTGCATCAATCAATGTTATTATCGCTTTATTGGGAATATCGAAGCTGGCTTGTGTTATTGCCAATACTTTTTGTTGGTATTTATCAGTAAATGCGTATGCAAGGCCATGGGATTCAAAATAAGCTGTATAGGTGTTTGGGGTTGATTGTAAATTGTGTGGTTTAATATTAAACGAAGCAGAATTAGCAGGTGTGAAATTCAGATTGTCAACAGAATACCTGTTTCCTAATTTTTCTGCTCCTTTATTTAAGTTTTTTGCTGAAAATATAAGAGAAACAATATTCTCAACCTGTAGGTGAATAGAAATATCCAATCCCGAAAGTGAACTGGAATAAAATGAACCCTGTTCGTTTTCTGTAAAAAGGGTAGTTAAGCTAAACGAAAATTCCCCATAGTTATATTTGTGATTATCAAGCTCACCATTAATTAACCTGATTTCACCCGTTAGATTTTGTCGAATGCTGTCGATATTCTCTGATAAATAGTTGGGATACCAAGTGTCGAAGCAATACAATTTTGTTTCGTCATTTTCATGCTTTGTCGAAAAACCAGGGCTTAAACTACGATGCCGAATTATTTTATAACTCCAGATTTCAGTGCTGTCGTTTAGGCGCTCCTTAAGGTTAAAGCGTGTAACAATATAACATTGAGTGGGCGAAATCGAATCGTTGTTTGCCCAATGGTTTCGAAAAACAGGCACGTTGTCGATAAACTCCATTTCGCATTCAAACCAATCGCCAACTTTCAAATAAGACTGCTTTTGCTGATTTGCATTTACATTTGTCCATGTACCAATAACGAGTAAGAAGAACAGATAAAATCGTTTCATTGTATTTGTTTTAAATTAAACTGATACAAAGCTGATTTTTTTTTAGTTGAAATATTCATGCCGATTGACAGCGTGTTGATTTGAATTGGTAATTGGTAAAAATAAACATACTTTCTCTCCGGGGTATTGTTATTTGGCCGGATGCAGACAAATAGAAATTACACCATTTTCAAACAAAAGTCTTTAACATGCATTCGCTTAACTCCCTTGTAGGTTGATGTTTCGGACAACTCATCCATGGTAACAACATATTTTGGATAATTATCCGATATTTCAAGCAAATTCCCATATTCCCGATTTACAGTTTCCTCGTTGCTTAGCAGGTAAGCAACCTGTACATAAATCTTTTCTCCTGATTTTTGTGCAATAAAATCAATTTCTTTATTCCCCTCTTGCCCAACCGTTACCGAATATCCTGCCATCAGCAAGTGCAGATATACAACATTTTCCAAAACTTTATGAATATCATTTGCTTTATAGCCAACAATTGCATTGCGAATGCCAATATCTTCAAAAAAATATTTTTCACCTATTTCGTATATTTTTTTCCCCTCAATCCCTGTTCGTTTTACTTTGAAAACCAAGAAAGAAGTTTCAAGATATCCGAGATAGTCAATTACTACCTGGGGTGAAATGTTTATCTTCTGTGATTTCAAATAGTCACTTATTTTCTTTGAGGAAACAATACTGCCCATATTATCTGCTAAAAATGCAACCAGGTTTTCCAGAAACTTTACATTCCTGACCTTAAACCGGGCAACAACATCCTTTAGCAATATGGTGTTATAAATACTTGTTAAATACTCATAGGCAATTTGTATATCATTATCCAGATTTACCAGGTAAGGTAAACCCCCAAATTTAAGATAGCTCTGAAATGAAGCTACGGATTCCTGCAGATTATAAAACATTAAAAACTCGGCATAGCTTAGGCCAAATACTTTAATTTCGATGTATCGGCCACTCAAGAAAGTAGCAAGTTCGCCCGAAAGCAGATTGGCATTGCTTCCAGTGCAATAGATATCGTAATTACCTCTTGTAACAAGATCCCTTAAAACAACTTCAAACGATTCAATGTCTTGTATTTCGTCAATAAAAAGTGCTACTTTACCGTTCTCTTTTACATTCTCTTTCAAGTAAGAAAAAAGGTTGTCCGAATTCTGAATTTTGGAGAATTCATATAGTTCTTTATTGATATAAACAATATGTGTATTGGGACTCTGTTTATTAATGAGGTCTCTCAATTGCATCAACAGATAGCTTTTCCCAACCCTCCGCTGTCCAACTAATACCTTTATCAACGATTTACCTATAAACGGTTTTATTCTATCAATATAAAGCGGTCTTTCGATGTAGTCATTCATCTTATCAATATTTTTAACTTCATACAAATATAGAAACTTATTTCAATTATACCTTAATCCATAGCCTAAATACTTTTATATTTCAATCATATATGAATGTTTGTTGTAATATTCCAAATCCTTCAAGCACAAATAATACCATTTATGAATAATAGGCTATTTGGAGTTCTTTTTAATGGTGAAATACCGATACATAAAAACAATTTCAAACTAGGGGGTGCCCTAAATCTTGTTGTCATAGCTGTGTTAAAAGCCCAAAAATAGGTTTAGGGCAATCTCTATGTATCTTTAATTGAATAACACAGCCATGAAAACACAATTTTTCAAAAATCTAATTTTTACTGCTTTAGTAGTATTATCTGTCAACCAACTTAATGCGCAAACATTTACACAGGTCGTGCGAGGTACGGTAATCGATGCCGATACCAAAGCGCCCATACCGGGAGCCAATATTGTTATAGCTAAAAGTAACCCTTTTGTTGGTACGGTTTCCGATATCGACGGTATTTTCCGACTCGAAAACATTACCCCGGGACGAATTACCTTGTATGTTACCTGCGTAGGCTACGAAAAACTTACGGTTCCAAACCTTGCGGTTATAAGCGGTAAAGAAAGTTTCCTGGAGCTTGAAATGACCCAGTCGTTTGAAATGCTCAAAGAAGTAACCGTAAAAAACGGCAACGGCAAGGGGAACGAGGTGCTCAACGAAATGGCCATTGTAAGCGCCCGTGCCTTTACCGTTGACGAGACTAAGCGTTATGCCGGTTCGCTTGACGACCCCTCGCGCATGGTGTCGGCTTTCGCCGGCGTTACCAGTGATGCATCGGGCATAAACGAGATTATTGTGCGCGGAAACAGTCCAAAAGGGGTGCAATGGCGTCTCGAAGGGGTTGAAATACCAAACCCCAACCACTTTTCGCACCAGGGAAATACGGGCGGCCCTATAAATGCGCTAAGCAGCAATATGTTGGGCACTTCCGATTTTTACACCGGGGCTTTTGCGCCCGAGTACGGCAATGTGCTCAGCGGTATTTTCGATATGAAAATGCGTACCGGAAACAACGAGAAACACGAATTCACCTTAGGCATAGGTGCATTGGGCATTGATTTGGCTGCCGAAGGTCCGTTCAAAAAAGGAAGCCGTAGCTCTTACAACATCAACTACCGGTATTCAACTTTGTCGCTTATCGACCAATTAAACCTGGTTGACTTTGGCGGTGTGCCCCGTTACCAGGATTTATCGTTTAAAACCAATTTCATCACTAAAAAAGCCGGCACATTCTCGTTCTTTGGTCTTGGTGGCTACAGCGAAATTGATGTTAATCAGCTCGATAAAAACGAAGAAACCGTTTTTCGGGGAACTCAAATTTCAAAATTTGGCGTAGTAGGATTAAATCACCTCCTGCTTATTAATCAAAATTCATTTCTGAAAACAACGGTTTCTGCCTCGAACAATGGTTCGTGGTTCGAAGCCGAATCGCGGTTCTCCGATAAGCAATTTTACGAATCGATGAAACGCGACTGGGACAATAACACCCTGCAATTTTCGACCCGCTACAGCAACAGCATCAACAACAACCTGAGGGTGGTGTTTGGCATCGAGTACAAGCACATGTTCTACAACATGAACGACCAGTTGCGCTACCAAAACAACTTCACCTGGCGCACCAATATCGATATGGAAGAAAACACGGGACAGTTTGAATCGTTTGCCAGCATAAAATACCGTATTGCCCGAAACCTCAATATGGTAGGTGGCCTGCACTATACCAATTTTTTGCTCAACAACTCACAAGCTATTGAACCACGAATAGCCGTCAAATGGAACACCAGCCCGCGCAGCAACTTCAATATTGGTTACGGCAAACACAGCATGCCCGAAAATATTGTTACCTACTTTACACAGGTTTACGATGATAATATGAATGCAAGCACACCAAATAAAAATCTGGGCTTAACCAAGGCAAACCATTTTATAGCTGGTTACGAGCATCGCATACTGAAAAACATCAATGCAAAACTTGAGCTCTACTACCAAAACTTGTACGATGTACCGGTTGAAAACCTCGAAACCAGCAGTTTTTCGGTGCTGAACGATGCAGGCAATCTAACTTTTGTTGCACTGGTTAACGAGGGAAAAGGACGCAACTACGGAGCAGAATTCACCCTTGAGCGTTATTTCAACAACAGTTATTATTATCTGTTTACCAGTTCGCTGTACAAATCGGAATACATGACCCTTACCAACGAATGGTACAACACTATGTTCGACGGTAACTATGCTTTCAATTTCTTAATAGGAAAAGAATTCATACTTGGACGCCCCGAGCGGGGAAATACTCTCAACCTCAATTCAAAAATATTGTTTAACGGCAACCGTAAATACTTGCCGGTCGATTTAGAAGCCAGCCGAAACCTGGGTAGTACGGTGTACGACTATTCTGAACCCTACACGAAACGTCTCGACAATATTTTTCAAGTGAATTTTACAGCCAGCCTTAAACTAAACCGCAAGCACGTAACCCACGAAATACTGCTCGATTTTTACAACCTGCTTAACAACCAGGCTTCTGTTTCAAAATATTACAATGAATATACCGAAACCATTGAGACGGCAAAACAATTGGCTTTAATGCCCAACGTAATGTATCGCATACATTTTTAATAAAAAACCATTTTTGAAATAGGGGTTGCCCAAAACCTTGTTGTTATAGAATCAGAAAAACAACACTAAAAAATCAGAAAAAATGAAGACATCAATTTTAGCCTTACTCTTTGCCATTCTACTAGCTACTTTTTCGTATGCACAGGACGAAACAAACGAAAAAAGCAAAAAAGAAATGACTATTTATTCTTTTGTTGTAAACCGTATTCCCGATGGTTCGCATATTCCCATGTTGGGGTTTCTGAATATTGCATGCGGTACACACAACAGCCTCGATATGGGGTTCGCTAATTTCACCCGTAAAAACCAAACTGGCGCACAAACCGGTTTTGTAAACTCGGTACGCGGAAATCTTAACGGAGCGCAAATTGGCTTTGTAAACAACACAGTAAAAAATGTAACTGGGCTTCAAGTGGGCTTTATCAATACAGGATTAGCTAAGTTGTCAGGGGCACAAGTAGGCTTTGTTAATACATCACTTAAAAAATCGTCGCTCATACAAACCGGTTTTATAAACACATGCATCGATACGCTGAAAGGTTTACAAATAGGCTTTATCAACACCTCCTTGAAAAAAACAAATGCCTCCCAAATCGGTTTCGTAAATACTGCAAAAACACTAAAAGGCACACAGATTGGCTTTGTAAACCTGGCCGATTCGATTGAAAGCGGAGTACCACTTGGTTTTTTGTCAATTGTAAAAAAAGGTGGTTACCATGCCCTCGAAGTTTCGGTAACCGAAATGTACCCGGTAAACTTCTCGTATAAAATTGGGGTGAGCCAGTTGTACACTACCTTCAATATTTCGTATAACCCGTCGCAGGTGAAAAACATTGCGCTGGGCGCCGGGCTTGGCTCCATCATTCCCATTGGAAATAAAGTAATGTTGAATCCCGAATTTGTGTCGCAAACCCTCTTTTGGGACAACTATCAGCAATTATCGAGCTTTGCCGCTATGTTTGGCTATAAATTCAACACCAATCTATCGCTATTGGCCGGGCCATCTGTTGTATTGCAATATGGCTCAAACGAAAGGCCTTTTAGCAAGCCGTTCTTCTCCTTTTCGAGCACCAATACCAAAAACAATAACAACATCATAACCGGATTTCGCCTGGCCTTACGATACCAGCTATAAACCACAAAGCCTAGCTTATGGTGCAATATTTCCATTTGTCTTGTAATTCTATTGCCTTTTTTATACCAATTACCATTGTTGTCCGGTAAAAAATTAAAACCGGGCCAGATTTTGAAAATCTAACCCGGTATGCCTACTTTTGAGTTACGACACAAAAAAG
>JAFGGY010000069.1 GCA_016930365.1 Prolixibacteraceae bacterium
ATACGTGCCCTTAGTCATGGAGCTTCGGGGTATCTCACTAAAGATACTGCTGCCGAAGAATTGTTGCTGGCAATAAAGGAAATCAATAAAAATGGTAAATACATCTCACAGTCGCTTGCCCATTGTCTGGCATTACAACTTAATAACGACAGCAATCAAGCGGTACATGAAAAGCTCTCGGACCGCGAATTTGAAATTATGATTAAAATTGCGGCTGGAAAATCGCTAAAGGAAATTGGAAATGAATTGTGTATTTCCAGTAAAACGGTTAGCACTTACCGGAGCCGGATTATGGAAAAAATGCAACTGGAAAAGAACACCGACCTTGCTCGCTATTGCATTGAAAAACAGTTGATGTAATTAGTTACTCATACAACGTAATCCATCGTCGGTATTTTCCTTTTTATAGCCGGAAAGCAATTTCGTCTTGTGAAAAGGTATTGGGTTCATGAGAAAAATTAAAATATTACCCCACACATGTCTGTGTAAGTTTTCCCTTACAATAAAATCAGTTTTTCCCTACAAGCATTTCATCTTTTTCCTACAAGTAGTTTACTGAAATAGGGTCATATTGTGTAATACAATTAAAATGACCTCAAATGAGAATAGTGATTGCTGATGATTCTGTTTTAATGCTCGAAAGGTTGCAAAAAATGCTAAGCCTAATAGACAACGTTGAAGTGCTTGGCGTTTACCGCAACGGCATCGATGCTCTTGCAGGTCTGAAAACATTTAGCCCTGATTTGGCCATTCTTGATAATAAAATGCCCGGGCTAAACGGTGTGGAAGTTATTCGTGACGTAAGGAAAGAGAACCATACGATAAAATTAATGTTGCTCACTTTTTATTCTGATTTAATCTACCAAAAACAGGCCATGGAAGCTGGAGCTGATTATTTCTTTTCGAAGAGTGAAGATTTTGAAAAAATACCGGAAGTTATCGGTCAATTGAGAAAAAATGAAATGGAAAAAGGTACAGTTGCCACCTGAAAACCTTTTAATAATTAAAAATCAAAAAATCTGTAACTTTTAATATCAAAAGCTATGAAAAAAATTTATACTCTACTTGCAATTGTTTTTGTATCAACAGCTTTGTTGAATCAAATAAACGCTCAGGTGTCTGACATTATTCAAACTATAGCATCAAGTTCTAACGCTGGCGAACCGGAGGCTGAATATTCTTTAATTGGATTAGATTTCTATTCTACGCTTAACAAGCAATCGCCAAAACAAGCAAAACTGAAAGCAGCTCAAGCAGAACTGGAACTTCTCGACAGTATAATATATGTTGAGACTTACGAAGGAATAATTTATGGTGGAGATAAGAAAGTGTGGGAATATGATGACGATGGAAACAGAACTTATTACAGCTGGTATTACTGGAGCACTGAAACCAACTCATGGAAGGGCAGGCAAAGATTGGATTCGATATTTAATGACAATGGCAATTTATCACAGATAATATCGGATAAGTGGAATAGTGAAACTGGACAATGGGAACCTGGAAATAAAACTGAATGGGAATATAATTCTGATGGTAATTTAGTTCTTAATGCTAATTATTCGTGGAATAATGATACCGGAGAATGGCAATGGAACAATAAAACAGAAAGTACTCATACCTACACAGAGGATAATGACCATGTTATTGTTTCAATTAACTATAATTATAACAATGAAACAGAAGAGTGGACACCTCATCATCGAAACGAAATAATTTATGATTCAAACGGAAACCGTACTCTTTACAATGCATCATTACCGGATACAGTAAGCAATACCTGGGCGTTTAAAGCCGGGAGTTTTAAATATGAAAATTTATACGACGAACAAGGAAATCAAACATTAGCCAGCTACTACACTTGGGATAGTGAAATTAACCAATGGAAAGGCCGGAACAACTTAACTGAATCGAGTTATGATGTACATGGAAATGCCACATTGGTAGTAATCAAAAAATGGGACGAATCATTAAATCAATGGATAAATAGCAGTAAATCGGAATATAGCTATAACGAAACCGGGTTAAGGCTTCAAAGTATTACATCGGAATGGGACAGCACAGACGGCGATTGGATAGTTGTGAATAAAACAGAGTATAGTTTCAACGAAAATGGAGCTTCAACCGGAGTGATTGAATATGAATGGGATAATGAAGATGGTGTGTGGGTAAATAGTTGGCAGCACGAAATTATTTACGATGCTTACGGAAATTTAATTCAGCTAATCTTATTGCAGGTCGATACAGCTTCAAATGAGTTGCATGTCAGTGCGAAAGAAGAATTCACATATAATGGAGACAATAAACAAATATTGATGGAGTATTCTTCACTAAATGAAAACGGCCAGTTAGTGGTTTTCATCAAACAAGAAACAGCTTATGATGCCAATGGAAGTGTTATTTTAGAAACAAACTATATGCTCGATGAACAAAGTGGTGAGTTTATAAAAACTGCCGACTCCGAATACATTTATAATGAATCGGGCGATAAGCTAATAGAGGAATCTTCATCATCTTATTACGATGGAATCCCCTTTGTTTATAAAACAAATTACTATTATTCAATACATTTTGTTACTTCAGTAATCGATTTAGAAACGAATAGCCCGGTTGTTTATCCTAATCCATTTAATGACCAATTATCTTTTCAGTTGAATAAAAATTCCAAACATATAGCTTTCGAATTATTCAATCTTCAGGGTCAAAAAATTATTTCTAAAAGTGTATTAATATCAGAAACAATAAGCGTAGAAAGCTTAGCAAGTGGTGTTTATTTCTACCGATTGTCGATTGATAATACAATACACCGGGGAAAATTAATAAAGAAATAGTTTTTTGCCAGTAACGATTCAATTATCAGCATTAACGACGAATACGTATAAACCGGCTAAAGCCAAAAACATTTAGATATGCAAAACAAAAATTTTCTTCTTACCATTACCATTGTAACAATGGCGGTATTGCTAAGCTTGAACAGCTGTAAAAAAGATGATTTAGAAGATAAAACCATTCAGGTTTTTGGTAGCGAATTTGTCCCTTACGTTTTTCCTGACAATGAGAACGTTGTTGGAATAGATGCTGATATTGCTGCCGAGGCCATGCAGAATGCAGGTGTCGATATGGAAATGAGCATGGCCGGCACATGGGAGGAAGCCTATGATGCAATCCTAAGTGGCCCTAGCAAAGCACTGTTATCAACAACGTATATCCCTGAACGCACGGATCTGTTCAAATGGGCCGGTCCGACAAGCAAGGGGATGTATGCCATATTTGAGAATGGAGAATCGAACTTTATGTTTCCCCTGCCCATTGAAGAGTGTAAACAACTTCCCTCTATAGCAGTAGTAACCGACTGGTGGGAGACTACTACCCTCGAAGACATGGGTTTTACAAATCTGGTTTATTACGAAACCTACAGTGAGGCACTTGACGCATTTATGAATAGTGAGGTACGATTTATAGCCAGCGATTTTTACCATTTAGTTTCCGCACTTCCTTCGGGTTATTATTTGGAAAATGTCCATGTGGTAACAAGCTACCGTACTGTATATTATTATATTGCTTTTTCAAATGATGTAAGCGACGCAGTAGTAAACAGCGTTCAGAATGAGATAGAATCTATGATTAAGGATAAAAGTACTGTGTCAATTGTGAGGAAATACATACCATTTATGCCCGAAAGTTACATCGCAGGAACCATTCAACTTTATACTGAAAATTCGCCACCGACCAACTTTGAATATGGCCATGGTACCTCCGCTGAAGTAAGAGGCTCCTCCATAGATATTGTGAATGAAATTATGACAAGAACTGGGTATGTTAACAAAATCAACCTCACTTTATGGAATAATGCATACGCCATAGTGCAATATCTGCCAAACAGCGCCCTATTTAATACCGCCCGCACACCCGAACGCGAAAATATGTTTCAATGGGTTGGCCCGATTTCTACAAGCCGAACCTATTTTTATACGCTCGCTTCTTCAGGATTGACCATTGAAACAATTGAACAGGCAAAAACACTACAATCCATTGCCACGCCAAACGGCTGGTTTACCCATGATTTTCTGATAAACAACAACTTCCAAAATATCGTTGCTACATCACTCACCTCCATGGAAGCATTTGATCAGTTGATGAGCGGCGAAGTTCAGGCTTTGTTAATGACAGATTTGGACATGAAATGGCTGGCTGATATCAGCGAGGTGCCATTGAGCGAGCTGACCCAACATATGGAGGCATTGAACTATAAAGATTATATCGCATTCTCCTTAAACACGCCCGAAAGTACTGTTCTGCAATGGCAAAGTCACCTTGATGCCATGAAGGCAGATGGTACATTCGAAACGATATGGAATGAATGGTTTGAGGGAGTAACGATGCCATAATTATTGAGTGAATAAACAATAGATTTAAACCTGTTTTAAAAATAAATCATATGAAAAACATTTTTTTTTTAGTTACCATTTCCATTGTAACAATGGCGGTGTTGCTAAGCTTAAACAGCTGTAAAAAAGACATTATCGATGATTTGGATGATAATACCATTCAGGTATCAGGCATCGAGTTTACACCAAACTTTTTTGAAAAAGAGGGTGAAATTGTTGGGATTGATGCTGATATAACTTCTCAAGCCCTGCAAAATGCAGGTGTTGAATTTGAGATGAGCATGTCTGAGTCATGGCAAAGTGCTTATGATGCAACTTTAGAAGGATCAAACAAGGCACTCGTCACTACAGCATTTTCGCCCGAGCGTAAAGACCTTTTCAAATGGGCTGGTCCCACAAGTCAGGGAATGTATGGAATTTTTGAAAACACAGCCCCGGGAAGGCGTGCTTTTCCACTTCCTATCGAAGAATGCAAACAGCTCCCCCCAATAGCAGTGGTAAAAGACTGGATGGAGACAACAATTCTGGAAAATATGGGTTTTAATAACCTCACTTATTACGATACTTATAACGAAGCATTAGCTGCTTTTATGGGTGATGAAATACAATTTATTGCAAGTGATTTTTTCCATTTAACTGCGTCACTTCCTTCGGGATATTACATCAATAATGTGTCGGCAGTAACCCGTTACCATACCGCTTATTATTACATTGCTTTTTCAAAAGATGTAAACGATGCTGTTGTTCTCAATGTTCAAAATGCAATCGAATCCATGATTGAAAATCAGACTACTGCTTCAGTCCTTAATAAATATATTCCAGGAATGCCTGTCGATTATATCCCGGGAACCATTCAGCTTTTTACCGAACTCAGCCCACCTTTTCAATATGTTACCGGACGGGATACTATGATTAGAATTGAAGGTTCCTCTGTGGATATTGTGAATGAAATACAGGCAAGAACAGGGCATGTGAACAAGATTAATATGAGTATTTGGGCTGATGCTTACTCTGTAGTGCAGTATTTACCAAATAGTGCTTTGTTTAGAACCACACGTACCACCGAACGTGAGGATATGTTTCAATGGGTTGGCCCGATTTCTACAAGCCGAACCTATTTTTATACACTCGCATCTTCCGGCTTAAGCATTGAAACGCTTGAACAAGCGAAAGCGCTTCAATCAATTGCTACTCCCAATGGATGGTTTACCCATGGATTTCTTATAAACAACAACTTTCAAAACATTGTGGCTACTGCGCCTACACCAATGGACGCGTTCACCCAATTAATTAATGGGGAGGTACAGGCCTTTCTAATGTCTGATTTGGATGTGAAATGGTATACTGATGCAAATGATATTCCAATGAGCGATTTAACTCAACACATGGAAGCCTTGAACCTTAAGGATTACATTGCGTTTTCGCTCAATACACCCGAAAGTACTGTTCAGCAATGGCAAAATCATCTTGATGATATGAGGGCAGATGGAACTTTTGAAACCATCTGGGAAAAGTGGTTCGATGGAGTGCCTATGCCTTAATAAATACTTTTATAGTATTTCAAAGCGTTAACACAGGCATATTAAAAGGTAATAATTGTAAATTGGGAACAATGCCTCGAAATGAAAAATTAAAAATATGAACAGCTTCGAACTCATTCAAAAAGACAAAACTGTGCCGATATTAAAGGTTTCTGGACGATTGGATGCTTTGAGTAGCACCAATTTTGAAATGGCGGTTGAACCCTTGTTTACTACCATCAATTTCTTGATAATTGATTTAGGGCAATGCAGCTATCTTTCGAGTGCCGGCATACGTATTTTACTTAAAACACATAAAAAAATGCTTGCTGCTCAGGGCAAACTGATAATTGCCGATTTGTTACCTGAGGTTTTTCATGTGATTGAGATGGTGGGTTTGGATAACATTTTTAATCTTGTAGATACACCGGAACTGGCTGCTGAGGAGATAAAGCAATTGCAGTCTGACTGCGCTGAGCCCATCGAATTAAAGCAAGGAAATAAGACCTTTCAATTTCAGGAAAGTTGTAAAGCAAAAAAATCGCTTTTATTTTGGAAATCGAAAGATATGGCAGGATGCCATGAACTGGGTTTTTCGATGGGTTATGGCGCATCGGCTGAATCGAATGATGTTGAAAACATTGCTCATGGTTTGTTTGTAACTGCCGGTGTTTGCGCTGGGTTTATGCCCTCAGACAGCAGTATTCCTGCCGAATTTAGGGTAGCTCCGCAAGCGGCTAACATTGCCGTGTTGTTGCTCGGAGCTGTTTCTTTTGGCGAGCAGCCATCGGGTGTCTTATCAACAAAAGAACTGAAGCTTACGATGCAGAAATTTATTTCGGCATGCAAACTGGCGAAGCAACAACAACAGGTTACTGAAATTTCGCTGATGGCCATACTTAACCGCAACCCCGACAATCCATCGTTGAGTATTGTGTTGGATGTTGAGACAGGAAAAGACAACATGGAGTTGTGGCAGCACATCCCCGATTTTCATCAGAAAATTATACTTAAAGCAGGCATTAACAATCCGGCTGGTTTAACATTTAAACTCGAAACACTTTACCAGACCAGCGATTCTGCTTCGTTGTCGGACTTTTTAAACGATAATCTGAACATTGATAATATCATCGGGGTTGAATCTGTTTTGGTCAATGAAAAGTTGCAAAATCCTGTAGCCTGGTTGTTTCACCCACTGAAGATTGAAGATGCAGATACACGAAAGTTGAAAATAGAAACAGACGACCGGCTAAAGCTGGAACCCTATAAGAATTTTCTGATTCGTAAACTGTATTCCGATGCCTCGCATGTGATTATTGAACCATTGCATGGCGGGTTTTCGGCACAAACATTTCAGGTCATTTCTTTCGATTTACACGGAAGGAAATTGCGTCCTACGGTGCTTAAGGTGGCTGACCGCGCGATGATTACCCGAGAATCAGAACGTTGCAAGCAATATGCACTGCCTTATATTTTCAATAACAGTGCATCAGTTCTTGGTGTTGAATTTCATGGCGATAGAGGTGCTTTGGTGTATAATTTTGTGGGCATAGGTGGCGAAGATTCCCGCCTTAAATGGCTGACGCACTACTTTCATCAAGAAAATATTGAGATGCTGGGACCCTTGTTCGATAAAATATTTCTGCATATTTTAAAACCTTGGTACGGTCAAGCAATAAAAACTACTATTTATCCATTCAACGACCACGACCCTACGCTTACGTTCTTCCCCCATATATACAATACCGTAACTGAACTTTTTGCTATTAGTGCCTACGAACAGTATATCAAAACCGCTGAAATTGGACGTCCCTTGTTAAATCCATACTGGTTTTTGAAATATGAATTTCCCAAACGCAGGGAGCAGGGGTTCGATTATTTCGAAGGAATTTGTCACGGCGATTTGAACATGCAAAACATCCTGTTAGATGAGAATATGAATGTTTATCTTATCGATTTTTCCGAAACCAAACCGCGTTCGGTCATATCTGATTTTGCACGCCTTGAAGCCATTTTTCTTGTCGATAATGCCCCTTTAGAAAATGAGGATGACATGCAAGCATATCTTCATTACATTACCGGGTTTTATTCGGCCGATAGTTTGCAGGATATCCCGGCATGTAACTATTCCGGGTGGCATCACGAAAAAGTGCAAAAACATGAGGCATTAGCTTTGAGAATGAGAAAATATGCCTCTGAAAGCGTACAGGGAAATCCCGATATCGTACCTTACTATTTAGCATTGCTGGAATGGATACTTCCAATTGTTTGCTACCAATCACTGCCAAAAATCAAAAAGCGGCTTTCGATGTATATATGTGGAATGTTGTGTGAGAAAATTTATATGAATAAAGACGATTTTTAGTACTTCATAAATATTGAATTTTTTAGGTATAAAATATGATTGAATTAGCAATAGTTTCATTTTTGGCCGGTTTAGGTTTGTTTTTCTTTGGTTTACAAACCTTAACCCATTACTTAAAAATATTAACCGGAAAGAAGGTTCGGAAATTAATTGTTCGGTTTACCAAAACCGCTGCTCATGGTATTTTTTTGGGAGGAATATTAATTACAGTTACTCAAAGCTTGTCGGCAATGGTATTTACCCTTATCGGAATGGCCCGGGCCAAAGCCATTGAAGTGAAACAGGCTTTACCAATTATTATCGGAGGCAATATTTTAGGCGGCGTTATTATATTTCTTATTTCTTTCGATATTGAAGTTGTGATATTACTTGTTTTAGGGCTTTCGGCAATACTGTTAACAAGTACAAAATCAAAAAAATACATCAATTATTTCGGTTTAATTTTTGGCTTGGCCTTGCTGTTTTTTGGATTATTTACAATGCAGTCGGGCGTTTCGCCATTAATTGAAATGCCCTGGATGCAGGAGGCTTTAATCAGTTCGCAAGGAAAATATATTGCTGTTTTTGTTATCGCAGCTCTAATTAGCCTGATTATTCATTCAACAATGGCTACAATTATTATAGGGCTGGCTTTAACAAGCTCAGGCTTGTTGAGTTTTCATGATGCAATGATGCTGGTGTATGGTGCCAATGTGGGGTCGTCGGTATTAACCTTTATTCTTTCGGCAAAAATTACGGGTAAAAGCAAGCAAATCGCCATGTTTCAGGGTTTTTATAATTTCATAGGAGCCTTGCTTGTTTTACCGCTTTTTGTTCTTGAGGTATATGGAGAGATTCCTCTTGTGGGTGCTTTGGTTCATTCTTTAAGTGCAAATTTAGCCGTGCAAATGGCATTGTTATATACCATTTTTAATATCATTCCCGGCTTTTTATTACTTGCTACTTTGCCCATTGTCGGCAGGCTGTTAAATCGATTCTGGCCCGAAAGTCTGGAAGAAAAACTCGCTGCACCCAGGTTTATTTACAATAATATTACCGACGATTCGGAGTCGGCTCTTCAATTATTAAAATTGGAGCAAGCCAATTTGCTTAATCTTATTTCGGCAACTTTTAATTTGTTGCGTCATAAAGAAGGTCATTCGAAAATGGCTTCTTACATTGAAGGCTTCCAAAGTTTAAATACAACAATAAATGAAACCATTACCGAAATATCTGCTTCAAGCAAATTGAACTTCGAGCAGTACGAAGCGTTAAATCAATCAATAACTATTCAGTCAAAATTGAAAACCTTATTTGGAAACATTGTTGCCCTTTCCGACAATTACAGGGTATTATCAAAAGCGGGGCACGGCGAACAATTTATTACCTCGTCGATTGAAGGGCTCGATGTTATTTTAATGACCCTTCAAGATGTTGTAAATCAAAATAATAATGAAGATGCAGACTTGTTGCAGCTTATGACTTCAGAGGATGGCAATGGCATTAAAAAAGTGCGAAAAGCATATTTGTCGCATGAAAATAAACTTAATGCAGACGAAAAGCTAAATTTGTTGGAAACCATGAACCGTTGCGAACGAATAATTAGATTAATGGGCGAGCTTGGTAAAGAATTTGTAAAAAGTTCATCTATAAAATAAATACGATGATTATGAAACAGAAACAAAACAAAATAAATGCTATGCTGGCAATCATTTTGCTGGCAGCAATTTCACTTTTTGCATCTTGTAATAAAGATGAAAATGAAAACAACTTTGACCCACAATGTCTGATATCTAAAATGAATGATGCATGGGTTGAGGACTGCGACGGTGAAAAGGATAGTATCATTCGCCAAATCAGTTTTTCTTACAATGCTGATGATTTATTGTCAAAGTGGGGATGGGATAGCGGTGATTACAACCTGTTTGAATACAGCAACGGAAAACTAGCTAAGATTGAAGAGCACTGGAATGAGGAGGTAAATAACCTTCACTTCACTTGGGACGGTAATAAAGTTACACGGCAATCGTATTTGGGAGATGAACCCGGCATATCTAAAAGCATTATTGAATTGAATAGCAATAACGAAATTGTACGTGTGGATGGTTATTATAAATATAGCGGTGAATGGGTTCTTGATTGGTACGAAATATTTACCTGGCAAAGCGGCAATATTGTTAAGATTGAAGAATATTCTTTAGTTGAAGAGCAATCAGAAAAGAGTGCCAAAATCGAACGCCGGGATGTATCCGGCATTGGGATTTTAAGCAATATACATTTGCCTAAGCAAGAAAATGTAAGGAACTCATTGTTGAAAAGCACATGCAGCAATTATGAACTTGTACTCACAACTACCTATACGCATGACGATAAGAATAACCCTTTTCACATGCAACAAGCTTTAGGTTTGTGGAATCCATGGTCGCCATTGTTTCAATCAAAAAACAACGTTGTTTCATGGACTAAAGTAGAATCCAACAATGTTGAAGAAGAAATATGGTCGGCAACAATGCAAATTGAGTATAATACACAGAACTTTCCGGGCAAAATAATCATTATTGTAGATAACGACGATGAATGCTACTCGGAAGAAACAATAGAGTTTTCTTACGAAAATTGTGGAGGCTGATTTAAAAAACAATCATGCCTTCTTCTGCAATGTTCATTATGTCCTTGTCATTGGCAGCAGCCATATATGATTTAATGTATTCGGCTTTGTTTATCTGGTCGAGATAAATGGATAATGCTTTTTCAATGATTTTATTTTTAGGGATTGTTTGCTTTTTTGACAATTCGTTTAGCCTATCTAATAATGTATCGGGTAGTGAACTAGTAAAAGTTGTCATAAGTATATGCTTATGAATTGTAAACATAATACAGCAATATAAATAATGGGTTAAAAAAATCCAAAATTTTTCGGCATCATATTTGAATTTAGTCGGGTATGATAATCGCGCTTAGATTTTTTGAATTATGAATGGCCAGATATTTTAAAAAATTGAAGCGTATAAAACTTAGAGCCATGAAAAATTTAATCACATTCGTCTTATTTCTGGTTATAACCGGAGCAGGACACATACATGCACAACAAATAGTTACAGTAAACGCTGTTAACTACGACATTAGTGATAACCTCAATCTTGAATCAGTGGCCTATATTTTTGGCGAATCGAAGGATCTTGCTGATTTTGAGCGCAAAATCAACGATCCGGAACTTCAAATTTCGAACCTCGATCTGAACAACGATGGTTATATCGATTATCTTCGGGTAGTTGAGGCTCACCAGGGAAATGTTTCGGTGGTAACCATTCAGTCGGTTTTAGGCCTCGATATATACCAGGATGTTGCGACCATCGATATTGAAGTGAAAAATAAACGAAAAGTATATGTTCAAGTGGTTGGCAATGAGTTTATATACGGACACAATTACATTATCGAACCAATATATGTTCGCCGACCTGTAATATACAGCTATTTATGGAGTCCTCGGCGTGTAGTATGGGTTTCGCCTTATTACTGGGGCTATTATCCACGATATTACACCTATCACCGTCCACGACCAGTTCATGTTTACCATCACTATGTTTACAGTAATTATCATCCGCGCATCAGGTATCATCACGTTCGTGTACGAAAAATGTGTAAAGCTCACACCTTACAAGCCAAAGTACATCGTAACGACTATGCCAAAACAAGACCCGATTATTCGTTTGAAAAGCGAAATAAAGGGATCGAAAATCATAGCGAACTGAATTCCAGACGTTCGACAAGACCCAACACAGGGGTTCGTTCATCAAACCAACAAAAATCGGTATATAGCGGAGCTGAAAAATCAGTAAACAACAGGCGTTCGATTACAACACGAAGCCAGGTGTCAAAACAGTCAAGTGCAACAAAAAGTGCAACAATTAATAAGTATAGTCGGCCTGAGGCAAGCAATAAAAGTACAAGTGTACAACCAAAATCAACCCGTTCAAGTTCAAGCTCGCAGGTTCGTAGTAGCCGGAGAGCAGAAAGACAATCGGTTGAAAGTCCACGGCGTTCAGCAACATCTCAGCGGAGTTCAAAACAAAACGATTCAAACAACAGTAGAAGACGTTAATTGAAAATTGAAATGTTTACGGAATTGTTGTGCGGTCAAGAATCACGTGATGTTGTATAGAGAACTCTTGTTTAATGTTTATCTTTGCAGGTATCATTAAAAAATTGAACTAAAGTGAAGACGACTCATAGAATAGTAAACGGAGACAGCCGACAGATGAATTTTATTCCTGATAAATCGGTCAATTTAGTTATCACATCGCCACCTTACTGGCAACTAAAAGACTATGGAACAGAAAATCAAATCGGTTATCACGAAGATTATGAAACCTATATCAATAATCTCAATCTTGTTTGGAAAGAATGTCATCGCGTGCTTGATAATGGTTGCAGACTGTGTGTAAATATTGGAGACCAATTTGCAAGGGCAGTCTATTATGGTCGATATAAAGTAATCCCTATCCGAACTGAAATAATTAAATTTTGTGAAAGTGTTGGATTTGACTATATGGGGGCTATTATTTGGCAAAAGCAAACCACAACCAATACAACCGGTGGTGCATCTCTAATGGGAAGTTTTCCAACGCCAAGAAATGGAATTTTGTCAATCGACTACGAGTTTATTTTATTATTCAAGAAGTTGGGCGTTTCTAAAATAAAAGTGAGTAAAGAAATAAAAGAACAATCTAAAATGACCACCGAAGAATGGAAAGAATATTTCGCAGGTCATTGGAATTTTGGAGGGGTAAGACAAGATGGACATATAGCAATGTTTCCTGAAGAATTACCAAGAAGACTTATTAAGATGTTTGCTTTTAAAGGCGAGACAGTTTTAGACCCTTTTATGGGAAGTGGAACAACATCATTAGCTGCACGAAATTTAGAAAGAAACTCAATTGGTTATGAAATAAATCCCGAATTTATTGAAATAGCAAAAAGTAAATTAAACATCAACCAAGTTGATATTGCTGGTACTACGTATGAGTTTTTAACAGATGAAATCAACATTGTCCCAGAAGAGGAGTTTGAAAACCTACCTTATCGCTTTGTTGATTTTCAATATTTTGATAAAAAAATTGACCCAAAAAAATTGCAATTTGGCTCAAAAATCGATAAAAATAGCGGACAAAGAGAGGAGTATTATTCTGTTAAGGAAGTTATAAGCTCAGAGTTAATTAAACTTAACAATGACCTTGTTGTTAGACTAATTGGAGTTAAAGAGAAGAAAAGCGCAAATGGTTCAGCCAAGCAATTTATTTATGATAAAACAAAAGGGCAGAAAGTATTTATGAAGTTCGATAATCAAAAATATGACGAACAGAATAATTTAATGTGTTATTTATACTTGAAGAATAAAACATTCTTAAATGCACATTTAATAAAAGAAGGTTTTGTCGAACCAGACACGGAAGCAGATTTTAAATATAAAAACAAGTTTTTAAGTTTAAACACATCAAATGGTGAATAATTATTGGCTTGAGCATGAGAAAAAATTACTGAAAGCCATCGAAAATGATGATGTGCCAAATGAAAAATTAGACAATGTAGATTTCAATAATTTAGAATCACATCAAGATATTGGTGTTGGTGGTGGTTGTTATTTGATATGGACTAATGAGTCAGTTATTCATTCATTGCATAAAAACCCAATCCAAAAACCTTTTGATAATGGTGAATTAATATACAATGGTATAGCCAAGCACGATGTGGAAATACGAGTTTTTCATCATCTTTTCGGATTTGAAGATGCAGGTTGGGTGGGTATAAGTATTGATATATACACGAAAGCATCAAATAGTCATAGGAAAATGGCTTGTTCATCAAATGGCAAAGTATCTTTCATCAATAATTCCCAAATAAGAAATAAGAAACAACTTTTGAAATTGCACCTTTCCGAAGAAGGAAAAAATTATATAAACAACAGCGAGCAAAGCGTCTTTCATTTTAGAAATGGAATAAGCTTAAATGACGAGAAATATTAAGATTTCAAGTTTAAGGTTTACTTCATAACGGGTCTTACAAGCCTTTATCTTGTACGCATTGAAAAAGAATTGCGTAAAAATGGATTACCTAAACTTTGTTCCAATTTAACAGATAGATAATATGGCTAAAGAATAGATTTTAAATAGTGCGATGAATCGCTTCCAACTGAACTTCAAAAGAAATGTTGGTCCAACATCAGAAAGTATCAGGCAATGTGAACCAAAAACATTGCAAGAGTGGAAAGATTATTATTTTTCAAATGTGCGTTCTAAAGACCATATAATTGACCTTGGTAGAAAACTCTACATAAAGATAACAGAAGTCATTTCAGCTGAAGTAGAAGAAATCACAGAACAAGACTGCATTGACTATATGCTTCAACTTGTTATTGACAGAACCTTTGATGGTTATTGGACTGAAATAAAAACGATTTATGGTCAGCTCGAACAAGAGATCGGTTATAAAATTGAACCAGCCCCAGACAAGTGGGACAGACTTTTTAATGTTGACTTCTTTATCAAAATCAAAGAAAGATACATCGGATTACAAATAAAGCCAGTTAATGAAGGAATTCAACTATCTCAAATATTCAAAGAAAAAGGTTTGCAACAAAAGACACACGAAAAGTTTAAACACAAATTCGGGGGGCAGGTCTTCTATATATTTTCTTCAAAAACAAATGGTAAGAAGGTAATAATGAATCCTGACATTATTGAAGAAATCAGGATGGAAATAAACCGACTCGAAGGGAGGGGTGTGTAAGAGACTGTAAATTAAACTACCCCAATGCTTTATCGATCCGTTCTCATTTCCGAAATTGCTTTTGCAATGCCCTGTGCGTTCGACATATTGGCTGTAGCATTAGGTTTGAACCCATGCGCTTCAACCTCGGCCGATGTGCTTGTGCCAATGCTTACCAAACGAAGTTTCGCTAAATCGGTTTTTCCTGTAAGTGTTTTTTTGAGATTTATAAACCCCGAAGGGCTTGTTAAAACGATGAACTCGTATTGATTATCGATAATTTTTTGAAGTATTTTTTCATCAACGTCTTTCGGCATGCGGTTTTCATAAACCACGATGCTTTCGCAACTGGCTTTTTTCGAAAGCATACCGGAAATAACGCCGCGGGCTAAGTTTCCTTCCGGAAAAAGGATGCGGTCGGTTTCTGTAATCTTATCCAACATGAATTCCGCCAGTTCTTTGCCCGTATTCCCGGGGTTTACAAGGGTCGTTTTGTTGCCGAATTCTTCCAGTATTTTTTGTGTAGTAGTTCCAACTACCGCCGTTTTAACGTTTGCAGGCAGGCTGTTTGTGCCATTCGTATTTTTGTAATGATGAAAAAAATGCCGGATGCCATTGGGGCTGGTGAATACAATCCAACTGTATTGCTGAATGTTTTCAAGTTTTTCGAAGTCTGATTGGCTAAGCTTTGCCCGGTGTATTTCGATCATAGGCAGTTCAAGCAAGGTATATCCTTGTTTTTCGAGGAGTTGTTTCAGCTCGTTGTTTTGCCTTTTAGGCCGGGTTGAAATGATGTGTCGGTTCGAACTTGCCATATTTTTAGTGTTGGGTGTTCTTTTTTATCTGTTCCAAAATGGTTTTTGCACCCTTATTAATGAGCTTTTGGGCTAGTTTACTTCCACATTCTTCAGGGTTGATTGTACTTCCGCTTACCGATTCTTTAATAAATTCTTTTCCGTTTGTTGAAGCCACAAAGCCATGTAATACTATATCTTCGCCATTAATTTGGCTGTAACAGCCAAGCGGTACCTGGCAACCCCCTTCGAGGGTGCGTAAAAATGCCCGTTCGGCAAGTATCGCCGTTTCGGTGGCCCAATGGTTTATGGCTTCGATTATTTTTTTTACTTCGTTATCGTTTTCACGTATTTCAATGGCAATAGTTCCCTGTGCTACGGCAGGCATAATAACGGCTGGGTCAATTATTTCGCTAATGTATTGGTCGAGGCCGAGGCGCTGAAGGCCTGCTGCGGCCATTATCATGCCATCGCAATACCCTTCTTCCATGCGTTTAAGCCGTGTTTGCACATTTCCCCTGATGTCTTTTATTGTTAACTCAGGATGCAGGTTAAGCAAGGCAGCCTGTCTTCTGAGGCTTGATGTAGCTATGATGTCGGATGAGGCAAGATCGTTTATTTTTTTGCCGTTGAGGTTCACCAGTGCATCGCGAAATTCGCCACGTTCGAGTACTGCACCCAGTTCAAGACCTTTGGGAAGGGTAGTGGGCAGGTCTTTCAAACTGTGCACGGCAATGTCGGCTTTGTTGTTAAGCAGGGCAACTTCTATTTCTTTGGTGAAAAGCCCCTTGTCGCCAATTTTTGAGAGCGCAACATCCAGTATTATATCTCCTTTGGTTTGAATTATTTTGATTTCGACCTGTAAGCCGGGATGGGCATTTTCTAATTCCTCTTTTGTTTTCTCGGCCTGGTAAATAGCCAATTTGCTGCCGCGGGTGCCAATGATTATTTTATCCTTCATGTTGATGTGTGCTTTTTATGAAATGTACCTGAAAAAACCACCTGTGTTAATCTTCGCGACGGTTTATGTCTTCGATTTGAAATAAGTCGTTGATGATTTCCAGTGAATGGGTATTTTTCCCGTTGTCGGTAATGTCTTTCAGGTTTTTAATCAGCAGCCGGGTGTAGCGGCTTACAATGTGTTTTGTGTATTGATGAACGGCATCTTTGACCTCTTCAGAATCGATGTGCCTGAACAATTCCAGTTCTTGTTTATGAACCGCACTCAGGTTTTTCGATATGGAACGAATGGCAGGCCGTAACGAGCGACTTATCATCCATTCGTTAAATTCATCAGCAATTTGATTAATAATGAGTTCTGCTTTTTCGGCTGACTTTTTACGACTTTCGGTATTTTGGTCAATTACATGTTGCAGGTCGTCAATTGCATAGAGCTGAATGTTATCAAATTCGGCAATACTTTCTTCGATGTTTCGGGGCATGGCCAGATCGATAAAAATTTGCTTTTGTGTTGCAGATGCTTTTTTTACCATCTTTTGGGTAATGATGTAGTGGGGTGCTCCGGTAGCTGCAATCACAATGTCGTGTTGGCTTAGTTCTTTCTCGATGTTGAGGTAGCTCGAAACCCGCGAGTTAAATTTCGCGGCAAGAGGTTCGGCCTTTTTTTGGGTTCGGTTGATGATGGTTGATTGCCCTATTCCTCTTTTAACCATATTTTGCAGCGCCAGGCTACCGGTATCGCCCGAACCAACAATGAGTACCGATTTGTTGCTCAAATCACCCAGTTGTTGGGCACAAAGCTCAACAGCAGTACTGCTCACCGATAAGTTGCCAAGTTTGATGCCTGTTTCAGTGCGGGCACGTTTGCCTGCCTCAAATGATTTCTGGAAAAGCCGCATTAAAACCGCATCGGTTAGTGCAGCGTTGGTGCAATGCAGGTAAGCATCTTTTATTTGCCCGATTATCTGGTCTTCGCCAATAATCATTGAATCGAGCCCGGCAGCCACTGTAAATAAGTGTTTCACGGCGTTTGCGTCGAAGTGATAATAGAAATAACGCGAGCATTGCTCCTCGGCGTTTTTGAATTTTTTGATGGCTGCTATTACTTCGTTGCTAGCCGTTAATTTGTCGTGTTTGGTTTGCGAAAAATACAGTTCGGTGCGGTTGCAGGTCGAAACCAGAACGATATCAGAAATATCGGTTTCATGCTGAAGAAAGTCAGCAAATGGTACAATTTCTTCTTTCGAAAAGGTGAATTTTTCTCGTATCTCAACAGGTGCAGTTTTGTAACTAATCCCAATTATGCCTATCATAGTTTTTAATTAAAGACACTAAAATAAGAAATGAGGAGCAATAAAAAAACGAATAAGAGGTATTTAAATATCAACAGCTATACCAATGCTCATGGTTAGCAGCGTTCGTGTTCCGGGGTTAGTTATGCCGGTATTATTTGAATTCCATCGGGTTTGTGAAAACCCCAGGGTGCTAAATGCTCTGAAATAGTTAATGGCACCACCGATTCTGATTTTCTTTTCGGCCCGGGCTTCGGTATAAATGGTGTAATCGTAAATGCCATCAGAGCCAAACGACGACAGCGAATATCGTTTGTTTGTATTGTTTTCATGGTATCGGAAAATATCACCGTAATTTAAGTCTTCGGCATTATTGGATAAATCGTTTGTGCCGTGAATGATAAAGCGGGTGTCGAGTTCAATGCGCCAGTCGGGCATGGTCATGTTAACAAAATTCAAGCGGTATTCGGCCGAATTTGGAGGCAAATAGAAACCCAGATTAGAGCCATCGTGGGTGTACGATAGATCGATGGGGCGTGTTGAAACGTAGGTGCTGTAGCTATTGCTTGGCTCGTGAGAATATACAAAAGGTGTAATATGTGTGTAACTGAACATCGATAGCGTTGAGGGGAGATATTTACTTAACAACGTAGATTTCAACCCAATTTGGAAAGCATATTGGCTCCGGGGTATTTTTAGCCAGTGTTCGTAGTCGAGAAAGTCGAATTCATCGATCAAAAAACTGAACCATGCTTTTCCAACTTTTGGTATTAGCCCGCTAATGTTGAGTTCAAGTCCCAGGTTATCATGGTCACCTAAGTCGACCTCCGACAGCAGGGGGCTTATTAAGGGCATCATATAGGTTAATTCTTGTCTTTTCGACCATATATTTTGAATGGTAGCTGAAAATTGTAAATATTTAGCCGGAGTGAATTCCATTTTATTCAGGGTGAGCATTTTTTGAGAAGCGCCTAAATCGTATCCATAAATATCTCTTTTGTAATCCGACGAGCTATTGTCGTAGTTAAACAGCGAACCGGTGACGTAGTAAAACGTAAACCATTTTGTTGGCGACAGAATAATGTCGATGCCGGTAAAGCGGCGACTTTGTTCCGAAAGACTCAGGTTTTCGGTGTTATATCCCATTGAGCGTCGTTGGTTATGAATGCTGATTCGCAAGGCATTTTCGAACCACGAACCGGTTATTTCGCCACGATAAATCATGCCGGCTGCAATGCCTTTTTGTATGGGACCCGACTCGTCTTCTTTTGATGAGCGGGCATGGATATACATCGATTCATAATCGAACATATAAGGGTGGTACGAGTGTCCGTTTGGTTGGTATGGCGATGTAACTTTTTTATCTTTTACATAACTGTGATAAAAAAAATCGGGGGCATAACGTTCAAACGAACCGCCAATTGATGCAAACCAGGTAATGTTATTGCTTAAATCGCCTGCAATAAAGGGTTCGCCTATCGCGGTGGTTGAGTACGCCCCATTGTTGCCAACACCAATTTTTCCACCTACCGAAGCTCCTGCGCCTAAAACAGTGTAAGTTAACCGATTACCAGTTTCGGTATATATAAAACCATTTACAGGTCGATGCAAATCATCCATATATACACGTATGCGTTCTTTTTCTTCGAGGTTTAAATCGGCTTTGTTTAGTAGTTCTTGCAGTATGTCTCTGATTTGCTGCTTTGTGTATGGTTTTTGTGTAGGAAGCATATCAATACGTCCCGCTGTTTCATAAAATTCCAGCAAGTCATATACCGCATTGTCAATTGGAACTAATTTATACCGTAAAGTCATTGGCGATGCCAGTTGTGCTGAAACTTTATTGTCAGTACAAAAAAAGGAGAGGATGATTAAGGCGAGTATTGTAATTGTTTTTTTTACAGCCATCAAACAGGTTGTTTTCTTGTTTTTCACGTTAATAACGGAAAAATATTTTCTATATTTTTTCAGCTTACAAAAATATAAAAAACATCAAAACTTTATCATTTATATACTTTTGATTTCATGCAGGTTGAAAGTTCATTATTAACTATTCCAGATTTTCCAGGCTGCTTCGGCTTGTTTGTGCAGCATTTCGAGTCCGTTTTTGGCTTTTGCTCCCTGCTCACGACCTTTTTTCATGAAAAGGGTTTCTTCGGGATTATAAACCAAATCGAAAAGTACATGCTGGTCGGTTATAGCCGTATATGGAATGTCGGCACAGGTTTCTATTTTGGGGGAGGTTCCCAGTGGGGTGGCATTTATAATTACAGTACGTTCGGCAATGGTTGCTTCTGTAATGTTGCTGTACCTGATTTCGTTTTCGTATAATTCTTCTTCAATTGATGCTGAAATATAGTCGATGCCCAGCTTGCTTAAAATAAATTTTACCGCTTTTGATGCACCACCGGTACCTAAAATCAAGGCTTTTTTGTGGTTGTCGTTTAGCATGGGCCTTAACGATCCTTCAAAGCCGATAACGTCGGTATTAAATCCTTTCAGGCGTAATCCTTCGGCGGTATTTAGTATTTTCACAGTATTTACGGCTCCTACGGCTTTTGCTTCGTCGTCGATTTCGTGCAAAAAAGCCATAATTTGTTGTTTGTATGGTATGGTGCAGTTTAATCCGGCGATGTTTTCATAAAGGTCAAAAATTCCGGGAAATTTTGCGATGCTTTCAATTTCGAAATTAACATACTGATGGTCTACCAATCCTTCGTTTTCAAATTTTTCGGTGAAATATTTTTTCGAGAATGAGTGTCCAAGGGGATAGCCTACTAGTCCAAATGTTTTCATACGATAATTGTTTATTTTTTAAGGTCGTATGGAACTCACATGAAGAAAAATATCATCAACATGGATGTGAATATTTTACATGCTCGTTTCATAATTCTTAATGTTTTGCATTTTTTTGTGTTGCCAACGTTTCGGTGGCCCAAATAACAAGAATTCCCATAAGCATAAAAACTACAGCAAATAGTACTTCGTAGTTTAGTTGCTGAGGAAAAAACCACTGGTAACCTTCAATAATGGTTTCGCCATTTTTGGTTAGAATTTCACCCAGCTCGTTTTTGGCCGGTATTTCGGTTTTCCATGGCCATATAATACCCAGCGAGCCAAGAATGAAGCCGGTAAGTAGGGCGATGGTTATGTTTCGATATTTTTTGTACAACCACGAAAGCAGATTTGAAAATAAAAGCAATCCGGCTGCGGCTCCTACGATTACAGGGAGCAATATTTTCAGGTTCATTGCATTTACAGCATCAATCATAACCAATTGATAATTACCCATTAATATGAGTACGAACGAACCCGATAAGCCTGGTAGTATCATGCTGCATGTGGCTACAATTCCGCAGATAAACAAATACCATATTGAACTGTTTTCCTGTGCCGGATCAAGAATTGAAAGCATAACGGCCACAATGGTTCCGGCTATAAAGCTTACCATTACGGGTAACTTCCATTGGTCGATGGTTTTACCGACATAGTATATGGAGGCCAGTATTAGCCCAAAGAAAAAAGCCATAATGTGTACCGGGTGGTGTTCGAGCAGGTATCCAAAAACTCGGGCTATCGATACGATGCTGACAAAAACGCCTGCAAATACAGCCAGCAAAAAGTTTAGGTTAACATGGCTGGCAAATTGCCTGAATTTTCCATGCAGTAATAAATTCAGCGCGGTAAGGTTGAATGATTTTATCGAGTCGATTAGCTTTTCAAATATGCCGGTTATTAAGGCAATAGTGCCTCCCGAAACGCCGGGTACTACGTTGGCTGCTCCCATGCCCATTCCTTTAAGCAGGAGACCGATATATTGTTTCATTTATTTACGAGTTTATGGGGTTATACTTCGAAATCAGTTTGTTTACCGAATCGCTAAAACGTGCTTCGGGATAGGCATCAAACAAGTAGTTGTAGTTGCTGTAGTCGTTTTTTAGTGCTTTTTCGAGGTGTTTGATGGCCTTGGGCTCATTGTCGCTTTCGAGCAGGTATGCTGCTAGCCGATAATTGATTAAAGCATTGTTCTTATGATGTTCCTGCGCTTCGTTAAGCACCGATATAGCTTTTGTTACCCTGCCTTTTTTGTACAGCATTTCGGCATATCCCAGCCAGTTTGGAAGCGTTTCGGGCGATAGGTTGCAGGCCTCGTGGTACGAGTCGTCCGATAGTTCGTGATAATTTAAAGCCCCCGAAACTTCGCCCATTACAAACCAGTAGTCGCTGTTGGTTTCGTTGTAATTTAACGCCTTTTGTAAATATTGCATCGATTTGTGTAAATCGTTTTTTAGTTTGAGCGTAAGCCCAACTCCAAAATAAGCCTGTGCATTGGTTTTGTTGTAGGTAATGGCTTCCTGGAAATTATTGAATGCTTTATCGATTTCGCCTAATTTGAGGTAGCATTCGCCAATCAAACAAAAAGCTTCGTCGTTGCTTTCGTCGTAGTCGGTATATTTTAGAAAAGCATCAATGGCATCGTAGTAATTTCCTAAAATCATGTTCGAATGACCCAGGTTGAACCATGCATTGGAAAAATCTTCATTTATAACAAGGGCGTATTCATAGGCTTCAATCGATTCTTCTAAGTCGTTGATTTTTGTGTATATAATTCCCATGTTGAACCAAGCCGAATCGGAATATGGATCGATATCGAGGTAGCGGTTGTAAAAGTCAAGGCTTTTTTCGTTTTCGTCTAATTTTTCGTAACAGAAGGCTGTTTCGTACAGTGCCCCTTCGTTTTCGGGGTTTAGCTCAAGTACCTTTTGCATATAGTGGATGGCGTGCTTGTAATTACCGTTTTGTTCGTACGAAAAACCGACATTAAAAAGCACTTCTTCGGTATCGTCGAATGCATTTTCGAGAGCCAGCTGAAACGTGGCATCGGCTTCGCGTTTATGCCCCAGCAATAAAAGCGACGAGCCTTTTAGCAGATGAAGCTCGTGGTTACTATCTTCAACTTTTAGTAGATGGTTGGTTAGCCTAAGTACTTGTTCAACTTCACCTAAGTTGAATAGTATGTTAGCTTTGCGGGTTTTAAGTGCAATGGAAGTAGGATGTATCTCGAGCCCAAGATCAACAGCCTGCAACGCCGGAACAAACCGGCCTTCTTCGATGAAGCGCTCTGTTATGTATTCGATTTGTATTACATCGAAATACATTTTTGAACCTGTTTTGAGCATTTGCTCGTAACGGTTCAGAGCTTCGTTGGTTTCGTCGTCTTCTTCTTGATAAAAATCAAATTCTTCGTCTTCCCAATACACGTTTTATTTCTTTTTTTTTTGATTATAGAAGATTCGATGCTCTATGCTTGTTGATGTTCTGGCCTTAACAGGTCGTTTACGGTTTTTACCGGGTTAAATGTTTCAATGGGAACTTCTACAAATACCGTATTCCATTTACTCATTGCTCCATTCCATAATCCTGGTAATTCCAAAGCTTTCATTTCTTTCCCGTCTTTCGATTTCAGTGAAATGAATCCTGCATTATGGTCGATAAATTTTGTTAAATCGAATTTTTCGCCCTTGTAATCTTTGGTGCAACAAATAATATCAACCGGGTTAAAGTGTGTTGAATTATTCAGTAATTCAGCTTGTTGCGGGTTCTCGATGTCGATTTGTGCTTTTTCAACAATTTGCAGGGAGATGATTCCATCGTCGTTTTTCACTAAAAATGGACCACCACCCGGTTCGCCCTGGTTTTTTACCATGCCACAAATTCGAAGAGGCCGGTTTAAAATCGATTTAAGAAATACAACTTTTTCCAAATCGTTTTTAAAGGTAATCTGATGATGAACATTTAGTTCTTTGCTTACAAACGATTCGACGTTTTTAAGCAGATTCGAATCGGCTTCACTGTCGGGTTTGCCCAGCTTGTCGAGGTACTCGAATGTTTTATTACGTACCGATACCAGCAATCCGGCCAAGGCTTTTTTGTAGCGGTTGTTGTAATGTTTTAACTTGTCGGGCACAACATTGTCGATATTTTTTATGAATATAATGTCGGCTTCGAGTTCGTTTAAGTTTTGAATTAAAGCACCGTGCCCACCGGGCCGAAAAACCAGATCGCCGTTATCATCAATAAAAGGTTTGTTGTTTGTGTCGGCAGCAATGGTGTCGGTGTTTTTATGTTGAACCGAAAACGAAATTTCGAATTTTATGCCAAATCGTTTCTGATATTCGGGTACTACTTCTTTGATGAGCTTCTCGAATCCTTTTTTATGCTCGGGCGATATGGTGAAATGCACACGAGCTATACCCTTTGAACCGGCACAGTAAGTAGCGGCTTCTACAAGGTGTTCTTCAAAAGGGGTGCGGGTTTTCCCGTTATATTTATGAAAAGCCAGCAAGCCTTTTGGCAGGTTGCCGTAGTTTAAACCTTGCTCCGAAAGTAAAGTTTTTACAAGGTTTTGAGGGTTATCGTCGGGTGTTAAGGTTTTTAATTGTTTGTAAAAAGCAAATTTGTCGATTTTTTCGATAAATATTTTGATAAATGGTGTTTCAATGCCTGTTTCAATGTATTGATACAAATCTTTAAACATGCGGCTTGCAGCGCCTGAAGCTGGAACAAATTTTAGTGTAACAAGGCTTGAAGATAGGGCATTCTCAAAAATGGAGACGTAACGCTCTTCTTCATCTTCCGAAAGAATTTTAATGCCGTTAGCCGGAGTAGAGGCTTCAACAAGCTCAAGCGATGGAAAACCCCGCTCGAAAGTTTCAAGTTGCATTTCAACCTCTTCTGGCGTAATGCCCTGTTCCTCAATCTGTTTTAAATTTTTACCTGTAAACATATTATTGCTTGTTCAGAATCTTCAAAAGTAAAAAACAAAAGTAGTTTTCAAAACTCTTGCGAATTAATAATAATACAAAAGATATCAACATTTAAAAATAACTTATCATTGATTACTTTTGTTGCATGTTTCAAGATACTAAAAATATTGTGTGGGGGCACGAAAAACGATACAACGATTTCTCGACTCAGTTTAAACGAAGGTTTAACGGAAGAGTTCAAAAAGTTTCAATTGATGCCGGTTTTACTTGCCCAAATCGCGATGGTTCAAAAGGTACGGGGGGATGTACGTATTGCAACAACAAAACCTTTAAACCCAGCTATTGCAATCTCGAAAGCAGTGTAAGCGAGCAAATTGAAAAGGGAATTCGTTTTTTCTCGGCACGTTATAAGGTCATCGAGTTTGTGGCTTATTTTCAGGCTTATACCAATACGTATGCGCCTCTTGATAATTTAATTGAGCTTTACGAAGAGGCTCTTTCGCATCCGCATATATTGGGGTTGGTTATTGCCACGCGTCCCGATTGCCTGCCAGACGATGTGCTCGATTATCTCGAAGAAAAGGCTAAAAGCGCATACGTGATGGTCGAACTGGGTATCGAATCGTGTCGTAACGAAACTTTAAAGCGGATTAACCGGGGGCATATTTTTGAGGATTCGGTGCAGGCTTTGCACGAACTTTCGCGTCGGAACATTCACTCATGTGCACACCTCATACTGGGCTTGCCCGGCGAATCGCCCGATGTTATTCTCGAACAGCCGTCTGTTTTATCGAATTTGCCCATCGAAAATCTTAAGCTGCACCAGTTGCAAATACATCGGGGTACGGTTATGGCACACCAGTATCGCGAATCGCCAGAAATGTTTGAATTGTTTAGGACCCCCGAAGATTATATCGATTTAGTAATTCGCTACCTTGAGTTGTTAAATCCTTCAATCATTATTGAACGCTTTGTAAGTAACTCGCCTGCCGATATGATTATCGCTCCAAAGTGGGGGCTTAAAAATTTTGAATTTGTTGCCAGGCTCGATAAAGAAATGGAACGACGTGATACCTGGCAGGGAAAATATTTTAGTGATGCTTTTTAAATTAATAAATAGTTCGTTAAATTTTTTTAAGTAATTGATAATGAGGTGTCTGGGCTTTTTGGCTTGGCTGTCTAAATTGCTGATATTTAATTCATTGCAAACAAAGCCTAATGTTTAATGTCTTTTATCTAACTCGCTAATGTTAGAGCCATAAAGCCGCATAACGGTTGGTATACTAAAATCTAACGTACTATTGTCAGTAGAATAACCTATAAATCGAATGCTATTATGTGTTTTCACAGTAAACAATCGAAAGATGCCACAACGGTTGAGAAACGTTTCAACGCTGTAGTGAACGATTTGTTGAATTTTAGACCAACAGAGCACTTCAATGGTTTTGAATACCCCCAAACGCCGGTAATTACAGCCGAAAACCCCGGGCTTATTGAGCATTATCAATGGGGGCTTATTCCACATTGGGCTAAAGACGATAAAATAAAACAATACACACTGAATGCTAAAATTGAAACCTTGCACGAAAAACCTTCGTTTCGGAACTCGCTTAATAAGCGTTGCCTGGTAATTGCCGACGGGTTTTGCGAGTGGCAATGGCTCGATGCGAAGGGGCGTCGCAAACAAAAATATTTGCTTACCCTGCCTGGCGGCGAACTTTATGCTTATGCGGGCATTTGGTCGGAGTGGGTAAACACGTTAAGTGGCGAAATTATCCGTACTTACAGCATTGTTACCACCGAGGCAACCGGCATTATGCGCGAAATTCACAACTCGAAAAAACGGATGCCCGTCATTTTAACGCCTCAAAATGAACAGTTTTGGCTGAATAATGAAGCCTTGTCGGGTTTTGCGAAAGTGGATGTGCCCCTTGAAGCAAGCCCAATTTGAATGCATATTTAAAAATGAAAGAACAAGTCGTTTTACCGGCTATACGATTCCGAAAGCACGTTTTCATTTAAAGATTCTTTTATCTTTACCATTTCAAACGAACCTGAAATTGATTTTCATGATTTATCTGCAACAAAATATTCGTTTTTTGCGAAAGAATAAAGGCTTAACTCAAGGGCAACTGGCCGAAAAGCTTGGGATTAAGCGTTCGTTAATTGGTGCTTACGAAGAAGAACGGGCAGTGCCCAAATTGTTAATAATTCAGCAATTGTCGCAGTTATTCGGCATTAGCATCGATCGCCTGCTTACGGTCGATTTGTCGAAGGAGAAAGTGTTACCATCTGGCGATTTTAGAGTTTTATCGACACTTGTAGATGTAAATAACGAAGAGCGTATAAGCATTGTTCCTGTAAAGGCTTCGGCAGGATATCTTAACGGCTTGTCAGACCCCGGTTACATGGCCGAATTGCCTCATTTTGCACTCCCCGTACGCGAATTGGCGCAAGGATTAACGTACCGGGTTTTTCAAATTAAGGGCGACAGTATGTTGCCTGTTCCACCGGGAGCTTACATTTTTTGCAGTTACCTTGAGTCGTTTAGCGGCATCAAAAACGGCAAGCCTTACATCGTGATTACTGCCAACGATGGAATTGTATATAAGCGTGTTTATAACTATGTTGAAGAGGATGGAACTTTGTTGTTGAAATCAGACAACGAGGAATATCAGCCCTATAGCATATCAGCCGATAGCGTGCTGGAAATATGGCAGGCATTGGGTTATCTTACCTTTGAACTACCCGAACCGAACGAAATGAATATCCATCAAATTTCGTCGTTACTTTGTAAAATGCAGCACGAAATTAAACAGCTAAAACACAAAGCCGATTGATCGATATTAGGCATCCCGGTAATGTTTAATTGAGTTGTATTCGCGTGATTATTTAGATTGTATATCTTGTTTTTATATTGTTTGTTGTTATCTTTGAGATACTATTATCAGTATCACTAACTAATAACATTATCTAACTTATGAAAAATCTATTAATTTTAGCTTTGTGTTTTTTAGCATTTGCATTTGTTTCATGCAGCGAAAAAAACCCTGTATTAACAGTTGACGGTGGGCAGATTCAAGGAGTATCTACTGCTACCGATGGAGTTATAGCCTATAAAGGTGTACCTTTTGCAGCACCACCAGTTGGAGAATTGCGCTGGAGAGAACCTCAACCGGTTGAACCTTGGGAGGGTGTAAAAATAGCCGATTCGTATGGCGCAGCTGCCTGGCAAACAGCCTGGGATCCAAACAGCTTTTATGGCAGAGAATGGCGTGCAAGTGGTAGTGTGCCATTTGATGAGGATTGTCTTTATTTAAATATCTGGACACCCACAGCCGGAAAAATAAACAAAAAGCTTCCGGTGGCTATGTGGATACATGGTGGTGGTTATCGCGAAGGTTTTGGATTTGAACCTGAAATGGATGGTGGCGAAGATTGGGCCTCGCGTGGTGTAATTTTGGTTTCGATTACTTATCGCTTAGGTCTTTTCGGATTCTTTTCGCATCCTCTTTTGTCTGCCGAAAGCCCCAATAATGTTTCGGGCAACTACGGAGTAATGGACCAGGCTGCTGCTTTAAAATGGATTCATGATAACATTGAACAATTTGGTGGCGACCCCGAAAACATTACTGTTTTTGGACAGAGTGCCGGTGCGGGTAGTGTGCAAACCCTTTGTGCTTCACCCAAATCACGAGATTTAGTTGCAAAAGCAATCAGCATGAGTGGTGGTGGTTTAAGTAATATGCGACCAGGAACGAGTTTAGACACGGCTATGGTTACAAACAAAAAGATGATGGATCAATTCGAAATAAATACTCTCGAGCAAATGCGTTCGTTGACTTTCGATGAGATGACCGAAATGTCAAGAGAATTTTCGTCAACAAGTGGCCGTTGGATGATGATGGGACCAGTAATCGATAATTATTTTCTTACTGGTACTTTTAGCGAAATGGCTCTGGCAAACAAAATTCCTGATGTTCCGTATATGTTTGGTTATACAGCAAATGATATGAACGATATGTCGAAAGCTATTGGCGACTTTTGTGCACTACGTGCCGAACAAAGTGATAAGCCTGCGTATGCTTATATATTTTCACGTCAGTTGCCCGGCGATTCTTCCGGAGCTTTCCATTCGTCCGATTTGTGGTATATTTTCCATTCGTTCAGACATAGCTGGAGGCCATTTACAGAGGGCGATGAAGAGTTGAGCTTGAAGATGGTTGATTACTGGACAAACTTTGCCAAATATGGTAATCCGAATGGAGATGCCGAAGGTGAATGGACGCCTTATACGCCTTCATCTCCAAAATTTATGGTGCTCGATGCTGATGCCGATAATGCAACGTTTACAATGACCGATGAACCTGAATTTAAGGGGCCTGCACGACTGAGATAAAAAGGTCAATGTATCTTTCAATAGTTCGTTGCTTTTTTTTAAATCATTAAAAATGAGTTGTTTGTAGTCTTCTATTTTAACTGTATAAAATACTGATATTTAACTCATTACAAACAAAGTCTAATTTCTTATGTCTAAAATTTAACGTACTATTGTGTTTACAATCTGTACTCTATACTTAAGTTCAGATTGTTTTTTTCAAATTCATATAAGCATCAACACAACAAAGCAGGCTAAGGTTATTAAACCCGCCTGCTTTGTTTTTTTTGTTCTTCATCTGCATCTATTATAAAAATCCATTGAAGATATTTAAATGGTAGGGAACCCAATATTTACTCTGATTTTCAATAACTAAAAATTGACATTACAAATTATGCAATTTTTGCTCAGATTTCGATATTGAAATCGTAAATTGAATTTCGAAATTGTATATTTGTGCGTGTATTAAGGTGAGAAAGTATGGACTTTTTTTTCAGTTTAATTGTTTTTATGCCCATGTATGTGTCGCTGTTTTGGATGCTAACACTACTGTTGACGCGTGGGGCAGACAATAAAGCCAAACAATTTCTGGGTATATTTATGCTGGTAACTTCCTTGTTGTATTTAAGTCATTCGGTTTATTTCTCACACCAATATCAATTGTACGTTTTTTTTGATTCGTTGTACGTTTTGGCTATGCTGTCGGTTTATCCATTATATTATGGCTACATAAAAAAACTCACTACCGATTATCGATTTAATCCTGCATTGTTTGTTAGTCTTGCACCTGCCGTGCTGATATCGGTATCAGTTGCTATTTTGTATGGTTTTATGGACAATGGTGTCGATTTCGTACGAAAATTTCATTATGCCGAAGGTTTACTGCCGAAAGACAATTTGCTTTATCAGCTTCAGAAATACCTTATTGTATTTAGTAAATTAATATTTTTTTTGCAGATTGTTTGGTTTCTGTCCAGGGGCTTAAAACTTATTCGCAGCTACGAAAAACGATTGCTTGAGTTTTATTCCGACACCGAAAAGCGAAATGTAAGCTGGGCAAAATGGCTAATTCTTTTTTTTACGTTAACCGGTTTGGCCAGTACAGTTGCAAATATTGTTGGGCGGACATATTTCCATAAACACGAAGTTTTGCTACTTATCCCGGTGTTGGTTTTTAGCTTGCTTATATTTATTTTAGGCTATTTAGGCTATACGCAAAGTCATTCGGTGTACGAACTCGATGCTGAACAAACCGAAAACGACCAACGGTTTGAAGAACCAAAGGTGCAATTATCCGAAAATAACGAGCCGGGTGGTAATCCATTGCTGAAACAACAATTGATTCAACTGTTCGAGGATGAAAAGATATATCGTAAAACCGACTTGAAAATCAGTCATGTAAGCGAAATGTTGAATACCAACCGCACCTATGTGTCGCGGCTCATAAATTCAGAATTTGGGTATTCGTTTAGTTATTTTGTGAACCGCTACCGCATTGACGAAACCAGGGAGTTGCTTGCTAAAATACCGGAAAAAGAAGCCGGGCTTGAAGAGATAGCCGAGAAAGTAGGTTTTCCGTCAGTTGGATCATTAATTCGCAATTTCAAACAAATAACCGGAGTAACACCCGGAGCTTACCGAAAAATGAAGCAATAAATCAGTGTGTGAAAATTTTGGAAAAGGATATTAATGTTGCAAGAATCATAAATTATTCTTTAATTTAAAGTGTCAAAAAGCTCTCTTTGGTTTTGAAATCAATGAGGTATGTGGTTAAAACTGTTTTTGATTATTTCAAATAGGAATGTTTATGAAGCGTTCGTCTGAATTGGAGTTTATATTTGATGATTTGTTTGCATTTATTAAAATGCTGATTCAAAATTATGGAGAGCCGGTTCGTTCTTGTGAAGAAACAATCGAAGAGCTTAAAACAAAAATAGCGAAACAACCAACAAATGGGAGCGATGTCCATCTCTCTCAGCCGTTTTTCCTTGTTGAACGGGTGGCCGGTGATATCCTTTTTTCACATAATTTAAATCGGTATATAGGCATTAACGGTGATGTTGATTTAATGACCTTCCATTCGTTTATTGATGATGGTTCGCAGGATTGGAGCTATTTAAAAGATTATTTGTCGTGGGGAAAAGCTGCTTATTTATTTTTTGCTAACGTAGGCAAAAAGCACGACATGCATAAATTTGCTATGAAAGTAGCACTTCCAATGCGATTTAAAGATGGCCGGATTTACTGGGTCGCACAGGAAACACGGCCCTTAGAAATCGATTCGGACAAGAACATGCTTTCACACCTTAACACCTACACGGTTATTGGCTTATACAAAGAAAAAAAGCCGGTTGACCTGGTTGCCGAAGTTTATTACGACAATTCCTATCACGATGACTGGAACTTGATGCTTTCTGAAAGCCGCTATGCTATCAAACCTTTTAATGTAAGTTCGGTTCAACAAGAAATATTACAGCACTACCGAAAAAATAAAGATGCGACAACTATAAGCTGTGCCAATACCCTGAAATACCCACGGAATACCATTAAAAAGTACATCTCGGACTGCAAAAATGAAAATGGCATTTTAAATATCGCCCGTGCTTCATTTCCCCACATCACCTTTAAATCGATAACCGATGTTGTAACTTTTCTTGATAAAATAGGCTGGTTTAAACGATTATAGGTGGGTGTAAATTTGAGGCTTAGTGGGTGTAAATTCATAAAAACGCTTTCGGGTTTTTGAGGGTTTGGTTAGATTTAGAAACTTACATCAGGGATTATTCTTAGTCTAATATCTCAGGCTTACAATCTGAGACACTGTTGTATAACATTTTAACACCTTTTTCAAAATAAGCATGAAAAACCAATATTTTATTCTGCCCCGACTTTGTTTCCTATTTATATTTTTGTTTTGCAACTTTTTTACAGCCTCCGCCTACCGCCTAACCGATGATGATGTGGTGGTTAAAGATGGGGTAATCACCCAATGTACTTACGATATAAGTACGCTG